>JAADCU010000108.1 GCA_013154355.1 Thermoproteota archaeon
GAGTATGTATAATAGATGAGATAGATAAGATGGATGCTAAGGATAGAGTAGCAATGCATGAAGCATTAGAACAACAGACAATATCGATAGCCAAGGCAGGAATAGTAGCAACATTAAATGCAAGATGTGCAGTCCTGGCAGCAGCTAACCCAGCATTTGGAAGATATCTACCTAACAGAACAGTTGCAGAGAATGTAGATCTTCCTGTCACGTTGTTATCACGTTTTGATTTAATATTCATCATAAGAGATCAACCAATGTTAGAACAAGATAAGAAGGTTGCAGAACATGTAACAACTCTACATAGTGGTGAGCTTCCACCAGAGTTTAGAGATATAATACCACCAGATCTTCTGAGAAAATATATAGCGTATGCTAGAAAGTACGTCAAGCCTAGATGGACAAAAGATGCTAAAGAAATAATAATGCAGTTCTACATTAATCTAAGAGCTAAATCATCAGACCCCAACTCGCCAATAGCAATAACAGCTAGACAGCTTGAAGCATTGATACGTCTCGCAGAAGCTGAAGCAAAGATGAGACTGAGCCCACTAGTTGAGAGAGAAGATGCTGAGAGAGCTATAATGTTGTTCGAAAAGTTCTTGAAGAGTGTTGGCATAGATGTAGAGACAGGAAAGATCGATATTGATATAATAATGACAGGTAAACCAAGAAGCAAGCAGGAGAAGTTTGCAGTACTTAGAGACATCATTGCCAAGCTCGAGGAAGCTAATGGCGGTAAGCCCGTAAAGATAGAGGATGTCATTAAAGAAGCTGAGAGTGCTGGACTAGATAGACAGACCGTCGAACAGATGCTGAACCTAATGATTAAGAACGGTGACCTATATATGCCGAGACACGGCTACATTAAGAGAGTATCAACATAGGCTAGGAGTAGAGTATGAACTTTCTGAAGAACTCCGCTACACCAGCACCACTAGGTTTTGAGAGCACTATCTTGGCAACCTTTTTCAATCCTTCTGTTGCATTTGAAACAGCTACTGGTAGTCCGACGCTAGATAATAGTTCTATATCAGTATCGCTATCTCCTATAGCAACCATGTTCTCTATCGATATTCCTGAGATCTCTGAGTATAGTCTCACTGCTGTTCCTTTGTTAACTGTTTTAGGGATCACATGTATGGCATAGCCGCTATATCTCACATCTAGACTATGTAGGCCATACTTGTCTAGTAAGCTCCTTATGAACTCTACCGCTGTCTCAGGGCATATGTTGGGAAGTGGGTAGTATGCGAAATCTCTTCTCCTGTACTCATTCTGATAACTCTCTCTTACTACCTTTCCTAATGCTTCTTTTCTGATTATTTCTCTACTTTTCTCAATATCTTCCTCATAGTCAGCACATATGTCGTAGAGCTTCCCCTTATACCATAGTAGACACCCATTCTCAGATATTACCGGGCATCTTGAGAAGTCTAGTCCAATATATCTAGCAAGTGATATTGCTACTATATGACTATTCCCAGTTGCTAATCCTATCTCTAGGTCCGTCCTTGTGTCAAGTGCTTCTCTTATTGCCGCTATTGCCTCAAGGCTGAGTCTCTCTGTGTTTCTATCTTCTGTAAGTGTACCATCTATGTCTAGTATTATGGATCTTATGTTAATCTTAAACATGTTTTCAAGTTTTTGAAAGCTTGTACCTCTTTATCATTGCTCTAACCTTCTCCGTGAGACCAGGCATGTGGCTTTCTCTTTCTATAAACTTTATTACCTGTGCTAGAAATGCTTCATCTCTCTCGTCTTGACATTTTATCCATATTCTCCCGTTCTGACCAACAACTACGTCACAGTTTAGCTCCTCTTTAAAGAGCGCAACCATTGACCCCTTCTTACCTATGACTCTAGGAACTTTAACTGGCTGTATCTCAACTATGGTTCCACTAGTGATCTTTCCTAGCTTGGCTTCCTTTATTGTTAATGTTACAGGAATCTCGTAGGCAAGATTGAAATCTATTATTCTTGCGAGTATGACATCATTAATGTCGAGTAGAGTTCTGAGATCTGTAGTTGTTATATCGACATATTTAAGAGTTGCTTCCTGTAGTGGAAGATAGGCCTTATATGGTGATTTTATGTCTACTTCCCAGCCTGTTACAAGTATATCAGTTATGTATCCTATCACTATGTCCCCTACTCTGGGCTTGTAGGTTCCGCTTAGTGGTATGACGTTTATGTCACGCTCATTTTTTATGTCTACTAACGCTACTGTTGAAGCATAGGCACAGTTTCCTTCCCAGTATACTGCTCCTGTGACATTGTACTCTCTTGTTGCTATTGGATCTCCTGGAAGTACTATCTGTCTATTAGTGACGTAGAGAGTCATGTTCCTTATGTAGAGACTCCAAGTATCTTAACTTCACCTTCACCATGAGTGAGCTCGTTAACTCTAGATATTAGACTATCTTGTAATCCAGCAGGTATCTCAAGTCTGAGAACTAGAGTACCATCACTCTCGTATCTTTCTGATGTTACTTTACCCATCTTAGCTAGAGCATTCTTAGCTTTATGCGAGTACTGTGGAGGTATTCTTACCTCGATCTCTGCTATAGCTACTTTGATAGGTAGGATTCTCTGAAGCTGTTTAAGAATATTATTTATCTGTTCTTCAACAGACTTGAATGGATCTATTGCAGCACCAACCTGTTCTAGAGCATTTTCTACTCTCTGAGGAGGAATAGGAGTCTTAGTTCTCGTATCTATACAGTTCCTACATATCCACTCTATGATCTGTCTCTTCTTCTGTTCTATCAGTCTTCTACGCTGTTCAGCTGTTAACGGTAGCTCACCTTCTCTGAGTATTCTCTCAGCAATCCTTCTAACATCGGTTGTTCCGAAAACCTTCATTAGAGCTGTCTCACTAGCTCTGAGACCCTTCTTCGCGTCTTTATATACTGTGTCTGAGATAAGTATCTTATCTATGCTTATCGGCTTCCCGAGCCTGAACTCTAGAGCAAGGTCAGGATCTACAAGTATCTCGAAATGCTCACCTTTAGCGTCATATTTTGCAATAGCTACCTTCTTACTCATCTTAAGCTCACTCTTAGTCTAGGTTAGAGAAATTTATTCTTTTCCTAAACCTTCTACTGCTGTTTTATCTCTGAGAGTATCTTACCTATCTCGTCCTTAGTTAGTTTTCTAAACCTTCTCTCTTGTACATCTATGACCCCTATCTCCATCTTGTCTGGCTCCACGCTCTCGATGACCTTGCTTAGAGCCATTATTGCAAGCTTTATACACTCGTTCAAGGTCATATCGTACCTGTAGTTCTTCTCTAAGAAGTCGAGAATTGTTGATGCTCCTGAGCCTACTGCAGTAGCATAATATCCGAAGTATATTCCTCCAGGATCGGTCTGGAATAGTCTTGGACCATGTCTATCAACCCCACCAACTATGAGAGCAGCACCGAAAGGTCTCACACCACCATGCTGAGTATATGCTTGCTTGAGATCGCTTATTCTTTTTGTTAAGAGCTCAACATCTATAGGCTCATCATAGAGTAGTCTATGTATCTGAGCTTCATATCTAGCATACTCTATCAGCACTCTAGCATCTGCTAGAAGACCTGATGGGGCAACTGCGACATGTTCATCGATCATGTATATCTTCTCTATGCTCTCTAGATCGATCAGTGGACTTATTCTTCTCTTCTCTGCTGCAAGAACAACACCTTCCTTACATTTTATTCCGATAGTTGACCAGCCTTTCTTGACAGCTTCACCAGCGTAACGTACCTGGTAGAGTTCTCCTTCTGGGCTAAATATGGTTATTGCCCTATCATAGCCGTATGCTACAGGTGAAAACATGTCGAAGAAGACGTGAGTACATGCTTATTAAACTTCTCTCTAGAGACATATAGGAGAGGATCGCGATGACTACACATCATATAGAGAAGGTAGTCGTTAGAAGATACATGAGAGGTAGAATTGAAAATGTTGAGAAGGAGCTTGTTCGAACATGTGAATGTACATTACTAATAGATGGAAGACAACATTGCACAATAAGAGCAGTACCAAGAGACCTAGAGCTACTTGGCGAAGGATACTCCATAATCCTAGGATACTTACCAGAGCAGGTATACATATTTAAGGCAGAGGAGGACGAGCTAATAATAAATACCTTAACAGGAGGAAAATACGATCAGTACCTATCAAAGAGGTCTCGAGAGATAGAGCCAGATCCTGAAATGGTGATAAACCTTGCAAGAGAAGCAGAATACTACAAGATAAACAACATGATAGACGTCTCAGTTCTATACGATCTTGATCGGAAAAGAACTCTAGGAATAATATTTGAAAGAATTCTAGACTCCATGACCTACAAGATCGTAGGTCTAGCATATAGGTCAAAAAGCATGCTAGCAAACATGGCAGTAGCAACTACGATGAGCATAGACTCAACATTCATATCAAACCTTCAATTACTTAACCTAGCACTAGTCGTGACTACTGGAACAGTCACGTATGATGCTGTCAGAACCGCCGAGAGACTAGGAACATGTCTTGTAGGCGATGTAGATACTAGAGAAGAACATTACATAGTATACAGGTAGAAACGTTACCACTCTATGAACTTATCACCAAGATCCTCCATTATCGGGCCTACATCAGGCCTACCCTGTCTAAGACCTTTACCAGCATATTTTGAAAGATCTTCACCACGTATGAGCTTTACTAGGTTTACAGCATGTTTTCTAGCTCTATCCACAGCTATATTATACAGTTCTCTAGGATCTTCGCTCTCATCCTCATGAACTGTGACATCTATTATAGGCTTACCATACTCTATCTGAAGAAGAACTAGGCCCATAGATGCTACCGCATACGTAAGCTTGTCTGTGAGAGTCTTACCTATCCATCCAAGAACAAGAACTCCATCACACTCCTGCTCCACTATCAGCTTTCTAGCAGCCCATGGAGTATTCTTAAATCCAGGTACTGTTATCCTCAATATCTGTGCTCTAGGTACAATCTTCTGTATCTCCTCTATAGCATGTCTAGCCATGTCAACTCTTGCAAAAGTAGTATCAACTATTCCTATCCTCATCTCTTCAACACCTTGAGATAGATCTCACGTAGCTCGTTCCCACTCACTAGTACAGTATTTAATTTTTCTGCTATTCTTCTACACTCATCAAGACTAGGAACATCAATACTATCGTTGAGTACTTCACATATTGTCAATGCTGGCTCTATCTTGGCTAGAGTAGAGAGAATTAATGATAGCTCAGTATGACCCCATCTGGAGCCTACTCTTCCAAGTAGAATAGGAACATGACCGGGAGCGTAGAATCTCGTGTAGAACTCTTCTCTTGCGACATCTATCTGACCTTCTGTTACTAGTTTCACAATTTTTGATAGCTCTCTTATTGTTAATGCTCTATCTACATCTCTTATCCCAGTCTTAACGTTGACATGGTTAACCCATATCGAGAATGCTGGTTCATCACCATATCTAGGCTTCTTCACCAGTCTGGACAAGCCGTCCAGACCTGTTAGAAGTCTAGTATGTAGTTCTAGCCCGAGTCTTCTACCTATCTCGTACGTTGTTACGAAACATATCAGTCCCCCCGCTATCTTTCTCATCAATCGTATCTTCTCGGGCGTCATCATGCTTGACCTGAACACAATGTCTACCTCACATTCTCGATCTTCGAAGTCGAATATTAGGACTGGTTCACCATTCCTGAGTTTCTCTATTGCTCTATCAATCATCTCGTCTCTGACTACGTGTACTATCTCTACTATAAATGTTTTATTGAGATTGCATTCTCTAGTTAAACATCTTGTTTAACTGTTAGAATCTGAGCAGTATGTTATGTGGCTCTATCTCGCCTCTACCTATTGACGATATCTTTGCTAGTCTAGCCTTTCTCCAACATTCTTGAATGCTTCTAGCCCCTATGTAGCCCATTGCTGCCTGTATACCGCTCACGAACTCTCTGACTATGTTCTCCACAGGTCCTCTATATGGTACAAGTCCTTCAACCCCTTCTGAGATGTCTTTGACCTTTCTACTATATCTATCAACTGCGAATCTTCTCTTTCTAGCACCCTCGCTAGCCATGCCTCTGTAGTACTTATATTTTCTATCCCCTATAGATATCACAGGACTAGGAGACTCATATGCTTGAGCTAGGACTCTACCCAACATCACACACCATGCTCCTACTGCGAAGGCCTTCACGGCATCTCCTGGAGTTTTTATACCTCCATCAGCAATTATGGGAACCTTAAGACCGTACTCTAATGCTGCATCTGCTACCTGAGCCGTAGCCCATAATGTTGGTGCAGCTACTCCAGTAACAATACCTGTACTACATATTGACCCACTGGCTATGCCTGCTCTAAAACCATCTATCTTCTCTACTCTATTAATTATCTCCACAGCAGAATCATATGTTCCAATGTTACCTATCACTAAGTCTGCAGAAACTTCCTTACAGACATTCCTTAACGACTCTACTATTCTAGCATTTGCAGCATTAGCAACATCGAGCACTAGAACATCTACATACTTGTCGAGTCTCCTAATTCTCTCGTAATCAAAAGGTGATATTGCCGCACCAACCCTAAGCCTACCTTCCTCATCTACGCAGGGAGTGAAAGGTCTGTTCTCCTCTAGAGACCATATGGTTACTATTCCTTGAAAAACCTCTGAAGAATCTACTAGAGCCACAACATCTACATCATTATCTATCATCATGTTACGAAGCTCCTCAGGTCTTGCATAGAGCTCAGCTACTGTTGGACTTCTAACATGCTCTACAGCTCTATCATCGGGATATTTAACACAGTCTATCTTTCTTATGAATCCAAGAACCTTTCCATTATTCACTACTGGAAGATACTCAACAGAGAGCTCTCTCATTATTTGTAGAGCTTCTCTACACTTCTGAGAAGGATCTACATAACATAGATACACTGAGTACTGTGGTGCCTCCTTGACCTTTCTAACCTTCTCTACCTGTTCATCTATCGTCATGTTTCTATGAACTATGCCTATGCCTCCAAGTCTTGCAAGTGCTATAGCCATCTCATGTTCTGTAACAGTGTCCATTGGAGATGATACTATTGGTATGTTTATTCTTACATTTCTTGAAACATTAGTAGACACATCTACCTCAACAGGCTCAACCTCTGTATATCCAGGAACTAGTATGACATCGTTAAAAGTTGGAACTAGGTCTTGTGGTAATTTCTCTCGAAAGACCATTAAGCAGAGCTAGATCCATGAAATAGGTTAAATATTTAACGTCGTCATAGGTATTTTATAAAAACCCTCTTTAATAGTCAGTAAATAGCGATGTTGATAGATCTAAGCAGAGATATTTCTGAGAACACTAAAGTATTCTACCTCTACCCAAAAGTGAGCGTGATAGAATGGTCTAAACATGAAATACATGGTTTTCGCTCAGAGGTCCTATACATGATAACTCACGTATCTACACATGTAGATTCACCAGCACACTTTATAAAAAATGGAAAGACAGTGGACCAGCTTGAGCTAGAGAAGTTCATAGGACATGTAGTAACTCTAGACGTCAGAAATAGACATATAATTACTAGAGAAGACATTGAAAAAGCATTATCAAGAATAGAATACAAGAAAGGAGATGCAATATTCCTATGCACGGGATGGGCAGAAAAATACGATAGTGATGAATATATAACTAGGTGTCCTGGAATCAACAAGGAAGCAGCAGAATATCTAAGAGATATTGGTGCTAAACTAGTAGGCATTGATTCTCCAAGCATTGATCCAGCAGAATCTACAACATTTGATGCACATAAGATACTTCTAGGGGCTGAGATCCCCATAATAGAGAACTTATGTAATCTTGATAAGATAGTTAACAGTAGAGTGAGATATTATGCATTTCCTCTCAAACTAGTGGGATGCTCAGCCTCTCCTATCAGAGTAGTAGTAGAGCTATAGTTATCCTGGAACAACTATCCTATAGACAACTACTTCTCCAGCAGTCGGCGATTTTCGAACGATCTTTATAACATCTCCAGGTTTTGCCCCAATTATTCTTACTAGAGGATCACTTGCTCTTATCCAAGGTATCTGCCATGGAGCAGCATTCATCTGCTTAAGAATTCTCTTAGCTTCTTCCTTTGGAACTATCTCAGCATGAGGTACTAGCTCATGTTCTGCAATCTTTGATAGTAGTATCTTCTCCTTCTTACTTGCCTTTGATCTTGAGGATTTTGAAGACATGGCTCGACCTTGATAGTTATTAATGAGCTCTCTAATAAAGATTATAATATGACGCCGGGGGTAACCCAGCCCCTCTCATCCACCCAGGACTCCCTGGGCGTTGGGGGTGGGCTGAGAGTAGAAGGGAAGGCCATGTTTATAAGTATTTCTCAGATGCTGAGAGAAGACTTAAGTAGGGGGATCTAGCTTATCGTTCTAATGTCTTTAATAACTGCACCATCAATCGAGACGTGGGAGCCTAGGACGTATGTGGGAAAGCTAGTCAAGGAGGGAAAGATAAGATCGATAGATGACATATTTAGGCTGAACTTACCAATAAGAGAGCCAGAGATAGTAGATTACCTACTGCCAGATCTCAAGCATGAGGTCCTCAACATAAACATCGTACAGAGACAGACAGAGCATGGAGAGGTCAGCCAGTTCCAGGTACTGGTAGTGGTAGGTAACGGAGATGGCTATGTAGGAGTTGGAATAGGAAAAGCAAGACAGATAAGCGTCGCAATAGAGAAGGCTATCAGAGAGGCAAAACTCAACATAATACCAGTAAGAAGAGGATGCGGATCCTGGTACTGTCTCTGCAACGAGCCTCACAGCGTACCATTCAGAGTAGAAGGAAAGTGTGGAAGCGTGACCGTGAGACTCATACCAGCGCCAAAAGGAAAAGGACTAGTAGCAGCAGACCCACTCAAATCAGTACTCAGACTAGCAGGAATAAGAGACGTATGGACCTGGACAAAGGGAGAGACTAGAACAACAATAAACTTCGTAAAAGCATGCTTCGAAGCATTAAAACAGACATACAAGTTCAGACTCTAACTAGAGTAAAGAAGACAATTACATATACATACCTTATAAAGAAAGAGCTGGTAAATACATAGAGGAAATCAGAATAATGCCACTATTAACATTAGAAATTGAGAACTTTGGACCAGTAGTAAAAGGAAGAATACCACTCAATAAGCTCACAATCCTGATAGGACCAAACTCGTCGGGGAAGACTTATACAACAGAGTTAACGTATGTACTGATTAAAGCCTTAGAAAGAGTAAAGAAAACGTATACTCCGCTGCTATCAGAAGAAATTGAAAGAAAGCTATCAGACCTAGCAGAGCTTGTAAAGAACAAGCTAATAGAGTATATTCACAATCCTCAGGAAAAAGAAGCATCAATCGAGCTTCAACAGCACCTAAGAAGAATTATAGAGGAAGTAGTAAATCAAGAATTCTCTAGAAATTTCATAAGAATATTAAGAGATGTCTATAGAACAGAGATAGGAAAACTAGTCACAGCAGACTGCGAGAAATCAAGTATAAGATTATATAATTCTAATATCAGGATTAATGTTGTAATCTCTAAGAATGATAATGATGTAAAGATAAACGTCAATATACTAGAGCTACCTAGCGATATCAAGATCGAGATCAGATCAACAAGGCAGAATATAGTAAAACTCAGCTGCGAATACGTATATAAGGGTGAAAGATCTCAGATAGGAACCTATATAAACATTAATGATATTAATATTATTGATAAAATTGTTGACTTATTCGTATTTGAACTATATAGATCAATTATGAGAGAGCTTATAGCAGGGCTAGTAAGAACTTTTGGAAGTGTAATATTTATACCAGCTCCTAGAAGGTTAAGTACCCTTACAGAGTATGGTAGAATTCTTAAGGAGCTAGTAAGAGAGTGTTATGCAAACATTACTAAGATCCGCAACATAGTGCTAGGAGTCATGCCAGAAGCTCCTCTTCATTTCGAGGAGTTCGTCATGTATTCAATTCTCGTGAGGGCAAGACACGAGATCTCGAGACTCTACAATGTTGTTAAAGATATTGAGAAGGTTATATTATGCGGATCTATATTTATTAAAGAAGGTGTGGAAATTTTTAAAGATTTTAGATTTAATGCGGAAGTAGAACCTCATCTTGCATCAGCATCTGTTCAACAGTTATCTGAGATAATCATGTTATTGAAGTATCTACCTAACATTAGTACTCGTATTAAGACGTTGATTATAGAAGAGCCAGAGCTTCATTGTCATCCTCAAACGCAGACATTTATAGCATTATTTCTCGCGTTACTAGCTAATTCTGGTCTTAATGTAATAGTTACGACGCATAGTGACTATCTTATACAGAGGGTCTATAGTCTAGCACTTTTAGGTAAATTAAAGGATAAAGATTCTCAAAAGTATGAGAGAGTTGTTAATGAGCTCTGTAACATATGGTTAAATCATTTAGAACATTGTAATGTAACGTTTGAAGATCTCTATAACATTATTAGACTAGCTACATTATCTCCAGAATCTCTAAGTTTAATATCATTTAGGTGGAGTAAAGAACATAGAGGATTTATAGCAGAACCATATAGTTTTCAGAGTAGGAAAATACCAACGATGTCAGAAATATTAGATATGTTATTATCAGAAGATATAGTAATTCTAGAAGAAGAGAAAGAAAGTGATGATAATTATGAATAATTTTTCTCAAAGTCCCTGTAAAGCTATGAGAAGTTGTATAATTAAGATCGCTGGCTCATATCTACTTATCAATATTAACTCATACGAACATTATCTAGTTTTTGTTGATCCTGGAGATTTGTTGACTCTTTTAAAAGATATCAAGAATAAACGTATTAGTATAATATCGTTATCAGAAGATGTTTTAGAGAAATGTCGTATATTTTCTGAAAACATTTTACAGAAGGTTCGTGATAAGTATGGTGATATATGTAGGGTTGATTGTGTATTTATAGAAGGTAGTACTATGATATTTGTTGAATGTAAATATCTTGATGAGAAGTATGTTCGGAGTGTAGAAAATTTTATAATATTTCTATATCATAGGGTAGTTTCGAAGTTTCTTATATTTGATTTCTTACTATCTTCTAAATATGGGTGTGAAGATTCTAAGAAAACTATATGGATCTTTATATGTATTATTAAATCGCATGTTGTTATGAAGAAGCTAATAGAATGTCTTAGGAGTATGAGTGTATTTTGTAAGAAAGTTCTCTATCTTCCTAATAATATTCGTATTATTTTACTAGAAATTCCATATATATCTAAGATATTTTATGTAATTTTTCTCGATCTAGGAGATGACTTGGTGTATTCGGTTAATATTCCCATCGAGCTTATCGCTCGTGAGCAGTAATAGAACTTATTAATATGTTATTTACTTGTTATCTAGTTATGCCTGTGGTGGAGGGTAGAGATGCCGAGTTTGAGGGTGTTCTACAGGTTGCTAAGTTGATGTGTGTTGCTGCTAGGACTGCTCCTAAGGCTAAGGGTGTTGATAATATTGTTACTGCTCTAGTCTATGGAGACGATCTTGAGAAGCTTGCATCTGAGATGGAGAGACTTGCCGAGGAGCTTGGTTATAAGTTCTTTATTAGAGATGCTGATAATGTTAGGAGGTCTCAGGTTGTTGTTCTTATAGGTCTCAAGGATGCTAAGCCTATAGGTCTTAACTGTGGTGCCTGTGGATTTGACTGTAAGAAGATGGAGGAGTTGAAAAAAGAGTGCAAGTGTTATATGGCTCCTATATGTGCAATGCAGCTTCTTAATCTAGGCATAGCTCTCGGGTCTGCTGTGAAGGTTGCTGCTGACCATAATGTTGATAACAGGATGATGTTCAGCGTCGGTGTTGCTGCACGTAGGTTAAAGATGATAGATGCTGATATAGTGATTGGAATACCTCTCGTAGCTGCTGGAAAGAACCCATATTTTGATAGACCTCCGTTAGAGAAATACTTAGAAAAGGTAAAAAGAGGATAGAGCATATGAAGCTCAAGTGTAGAAACTGTAATTACGAGTTCGAGATAGACGAGGACGATCTAGACGTTGACTGCGATGTCGACAAGCTAGAGAAGGACTCTGTAGAGATAACTGTCACAATAGCTGTAAAATGTCCAAAATGTGGTAGAAGAGTACTTGAAGGCTCTGAAACTATAGTAGTACCATTCAGAATAAGAGGAGAGACCACACAGTCCTAACAACCTACTACAGACCCATCAGGAAGAATTGAGTACACGTGAAAGATAACATTTCTACCCTTCATTCTTAAACACCTCTCTACCAGTCTGACCCTACATGTCTCAACTATATGCTTAGCAAAGTCCTTGATATCTATATATTTAGAAACTCTTTCAAGAAACTCAATTATTGATTCACAATCTTGAACGATATCTAAAATCTCGCTTAACAGTTCTCTCCTCTTCTTCAAGATATACTTCACTAGTTGACCTATAGCAATCTCAATTCTAGCATCAACATATGCACTATGCATCATTAATAGTCCAGCTGAGACCTTGATCATTTTCGCAATTCCTCCAACTATATTTATCTCATTTATTCCATGATCAACACATTTATCTATAGCATATCCTAAGTGATCTCCAACCTCTACAGTAGGTATGTCTCTAAACATGTCTCTAGCTATTTTTGTTGATCGCCCTCCAAGTGTGAGACATATCCTATTACTGATCTTAGCATATTCTTCTATAAGTTTATCAACATGAGATAGGTAAGGTGATGAGTATGGATTAGTTACGGGAAGTTCTATACCTTTCTCACCTAGTATTGATATTCCATCACATATTCCTACTATCTTGTTCATAGTTCTTTTCCATAGCTCACGTCCTCTAGGTATCTTGAACTCTATCTTTACTATACCTTTATTAATGATTTCTGATATGTTCCTATCAATGTACTCTAGTACAGCTTCAGATATTGCTGGCATCTCATCTCTCACGTTAAGTCCTACACCTTCACCTCCAACAATTATGAGTGCTAGTATTGGAAAATTAGGGATATATCTTACATTAGCACATATCTCAACACCATGTGTTACATCATATGGTGCATTATCTCCAGCATCCTTTATGACACATGTCTCTGCACTATCATTCTCTAGTCTACATTTATCAATGTTTACCTGTACTCTAAGTCCTATAGGAAGCTCTACTATAACTTCTCTTACACACTTTCCCTCTAATATGCTTAATAATGCAGCCTTACATGCTGCAATAGCACAAGCTCCAGTAGTCAGTCCAAGCTTCACGTTAAGTAACAATATGAAACTTTTTAATATCCTTCTCTTCTATACACTGTGTGAAGAAGGTAGGCGTAGTCTTCATAACACATGGAAGCTTATGCGAGAACTATGTTAAAGAGGTAAACAAGATTGCTGAGAAGGTTGTAGAGAAGTTGAAGAACCTTATGAGTAATGTAGAGATTGTTCCAGTAGTATCATACCTACATCATCAACATCCTGATCCTGATGAAGCTATTAGAGAGCTTCTGAGTAAGAACGTTGATAAGATAATAGCGTTCTCGATGTTCGTAGTAGAGGGTAGGCATGGTAGAGAGGACACTATGGAGATACTAGGCAAGTATGGTGATAAGGTGATATATGCAGGTACTCTATGGCCTGATGATAGAGTTGTAGATATAATTAGTGATAAAATACTTAAACACTTGAAATAATGAACATATTACTACTATACTGCTCAGAAAGTGAGAAGGATTCCATAAAGATGTTAGAAAGAAAGATTACTGAAGAGTGTCCAAACTATGTAGTAAAGATATGTAAGATATCTGATATTGATAAGATTATTCTGAAAGATTTTGATCATATTATTGCGATAATGCCTCTTCCCGTACTCGTACGTAAGATGTGTACGAAACTCGTAGATAAGTTAGAGGATCCTTCAATAACCTTGGTTTCACCAAGTTTAAAATATGTTATACCTATCTGTGGAGAACATAGTAGATTAGGCATAGATATAGCAAATATTGTTAGTAGTATCTTAGGTTGTGAAGTAGTATCAACATGCTCCTCGCCATATTATTCCTGTCTTGAGTATGTTATAGCTAAGCTTAAGCTTATAATAAATCTTGATGATCTTAATAAGTTTAGAAGACTGTTTTTCAAAAAGAATTTTAAAGTATCTATTGAAGATTGTATAAAGGTTATATACATGTTTAGAAAATATTTTGAAGGTTTCGATATCACTAGCTCCTATAGTGATGCTGATTTTATAGTAACATTGTATAGAGATTCTACACATGGTAAACCTGTACTATTTTACCCTATCATAGAGCTTCATGTTCCAAATATGGTTGAGTTCTCTAGTTATGTTATCTATAGAGCTTCTATGTGTTATCTAACTGTTCCAGAAAGGTTCGATATAGTTCTGTTCTCGTCTGATGTTTCTCATCTCTATCTTAGGCAATACTTTATAAGTTAGTCTTTATTACATATATGTGTGGTAGATAGAGCTAGGCTTGTTTATCCATTTCCAGCCATAGTAGGACAGGATAAAGCTAAGCTTGCACTACTTATTGCTGCAGTGAATCCATCTGTTGGTGGTGTACTTCTCAGAGGTGATAAGGGTACTGGTAAGAGCACCATGGTGAGAGCACTAGCGGACGTTCTTCCTGAGGTCAAGGTTGTTAGAGACTGCCCATTCTCATGTGACCCCGACGATCCACGATACATGTGTGATAGATGCTATGAGAGGTATAGAAGAGGTGAGGAGCTTCCTGTTGCTTACAGGAAGATGAGAGTCGTCGATCTTCCACTTAGTGTAAGTATAGAGAGACTTGTAGGTACAATCAATATCGAGAAGTTTCTTAGAGAAGGTGTCGTAGAGTTCAAGCCTGGAATACTTGCTGAAGCTAACAGGAACATACTCTACATAGATGAGGTCAATCTTCTAGATGACTATATAGTAGATACCTTGCTAGATGTTGCAGCCTCGGGATGGAACATAGTTGAGAGAGAAGGAGTCTCGGTGAGACATCCTGCCAGGTTCATACTTGTTGGAAGCATGAATCCAGAGGAAGGTGAGCTTAGACCACAGTTGCTAGATAGGTTTGGTCTAGTAGTCACAGTTGAAGCTCCGCTAGACCCAGACGTTAGGTCAGAGATAGTTAGAAGAGTAGAAGAATGGCAGGAAGATCCTGAGTCATTCTATAGAAAGTATGAGCCAGAGATAGAGAGATTGAGAGAACGTATAAAGAAGGCTAGAGAGATCCTTCAGAAGGTCACGATAGATGAGGACTTGCTTAAGCTTCTAGCTAAGACAGTGGTAGAACTTGGAATAAGAACTTCTAGAGCAGAGATAACTACTGTACGTGCGGCAAAAGCTATAGCAGCTCTTGATGGCAGAACCAAGGTCACGCTTGAGGACCTTAAGAAAGCTATGGAGCTCACTCTACCACATAGAATGAGACAGAGACCGTTTCAACAGCCAGAACAGAACCCCTTTCGAGAAGATAATAGAGAAAGTACTAGCAGAGTAGAGAATAGAGCTAACAGACCAGATAACAAGAATGTTCTCGATATCGAGAATAAAGGAAGAAAGGGTAGAGATAAGGAAGAAGTTGTAAAATCTCAGAACGTAGATAACATAGACAATGACTCATATACTAAGTCGAGAAATACTCACACTAATGTGATCACCATTCAGAGAAGTAGGAGGACCGAGATTCGTAAGCTTGGATCATCAGAACAAGGTCTCGTACTTGACTCAGTACCATTACAAGACGTATATAGAGAACATGTAGATATTTACTCAACTATAAAGAACTATGTTTTAACATGTAGAAGAACAGGACCACCAGTACCACTTCACGTGTTAAGAACCTGCCTAAAATCATGTAGAACACGTAGCCTAAACATAATCCTACTTGATCTTAGTGGAAGCATGAATTTTATGAGAAGAATAGCAATAGCTAAAGGAATAGTAAAAAATCTTGCAGAAAGATCATATGTAGATAGGTGTTACATATCATTAATAACGTTCAGGAAAGATAGAGCAACAGTACTAGTAGAACCAACACGTAGAATAGAGACTGTATATAACGTAGTCGACACATTAGAGTCTGGAGGAGCAACACCCCTAGCTCACGCGTTAGAGAGAGCTTTAATAATTACAAAGTCCTGGTTAAGAAAGTATAGAAAGACTAACATAAATATACATATCATAACAGATGGTAAATGTAACGTATCACTCTTTAATAAACCTATAGAAGATTCTCTAAAGATTCTAGAAGAGCTAGTCAAGCTAGGAGCAAACATAACAATCTACGATACTAGAATAAGATCTAGAATAAGCGTAGCACCAAGCATAATTGACAAGTTAGAAAGCTCTCCACTAGATAGAGTAAGAATATTGAGAATATAGTTCACATTACTGTACGAAATCTTCTACATCGAGGCCTCTTTACAGTAGCATTGAGAATAATTGCTAGTGAGGAGAGTAATAGGATTAGCGTGATTGCTATAAGACATTTATATACTATACAGCTTAGCATTGTAGATAGAGAAGATAGACAGACTAACGATAATGTAGAGAGTGTAATAATCATGAGTACTCTTCTCATAAGGTTTCTCTTACCTATTCCATCACTGAATGCTTTAAGTACTCTATATGTTATAGATATTGCAGAGCAGATTATGGTTTCAGGATTGTTGCTTCTTCTAGGTCTCTCATGAATACATTCTAGTATCATTTTCTTATCAATCTTATTGAAATATCTCTCTAATTCTTCTTCAATTTTATCATGTACATCAAATATTAGATATCTTCTTCTTTTAAGTACTAGATCCTGTGCATAATGTATAGCTCTTCCAAGAGCTCTACCAGCTTCTTCTACTTTTCCGCTATTGTAGAGATAGATTGCTAATCTTAGATAGTACTTAACAAGTTCTTTCACAGTCTTATCGTGTTGTTTTACGAGTCTTCTCTTCTTAACATCGTAGTCTGGTAGTTTATCTGGCTCAACTATTCCTCTAAATAGTCCTCTAACTAGTTCTGCGTCTAGGTTCTTAAATGCTATTTCTATCACAGCTTTGAGTATTCTTATGTGAGTTCTCCACTTCAACCTTCTCAAGCATATAGGATTGATAGAGTAGTGTTTAAGTGTTACTTACATGAACTAGAAGTATCAAGGTATAGTGAGAAAGATCAAGTTCAAGATCGAACTAGTTGGAGAAATAGATGGTGTAGAGTGTATCGATTCTAAGGTAGTGAAGCTTCTATACCTGATAGATAGGTATGGCTCAATATATGCAGCTAGTAGAAGCCTAGGAATGGCATATTCGAGAGCTTGGGAGCTAGTATCTAAGCTTGAGAGAGCTTTATCAACGAAGATTGTAGAGAGGAGAAGAGGTGGAAAAGGTGGAGGAGGTGCAGTATTGACGTCAGCTGGTAAGGCAATACTTGAGAAGTACTTCTCAGTTTATGAGAAGATTACTGGAAGAAAGTTCGAGGTCTCCGTGCTATCTGACGTATATGTACCTGAAGTAGCTTATATGGGGAGTAACGATCCAGTTGTTGAGAAGATATTTGGAATAATTAGAGAATCTCTAGATACGAGCATCGGCATAGAGTGGCTTGGCTCAGGTCTCGGTCTGTCCTGCATATCGCTAGGTGAGGCAGACATAGCTGGAATACATCTAGTAGATAGAGATACAGGAACCTACAACATACCATACATAGAGAAGATGTGGCTAGAAAACTCTGTTGTCCTAGTTGAGGGCTATCTTCGCGATATAGGATTTATCACTAGGAGATCCCTGAACTATGATGACATAATTGAAGGAATACTAAGTGGAGAACTTCGAATAGCTTGTAGACAGAGAGGCTCTGGTACTAGGACCCTTCTAATAAGCATACTCGAGAAGGAGTGTCGTAGTAGAGGATTATCATTTAGAGAAGTTAAGCAGAGAATTAGAGGTCTAGATACAGAATATAAGACCCATCTCGACGTTGTGAGAGCAGTAGCATCTGGAGAAGCTGATGTTGGATTAGCAATAAGATGGGCTGCTGAACAGTACAGGCTAGACTATCTACATGTCACATGGGAGCACTTCGACTTCGTGATTCGTAGAGAGATCCTAGAGAGAAGGCCCATAAAAGAGTTTCTGAAGGTTCTATCACAGGATTGTAGAAGAATAATCGAAGAGTTCTCAGGATACAGAGCTAAGAAGAACATAGGTGAGCTGGTCAAGATATGTTAGAGAAAGATTATAATAATGATATTTGACTACTGTTGAAGTAAGATGAGTTATAAAGTAAGAATAAGAGGAATATATGCTACAGCTCTAAGCAAGCTACTACTAGATAGAGGATTCACCATAGTTCAGCCATCTCAAGTAATAGTTGATAGATTCAGAATAGATAACCCCTCCTATGAGCCTCCTGATGTTACTATAAAAGACTCAGATAACGTGAAAGGTGGCCTAGTACTGATAGGTAAGTGTGATGCTGTTGAGAAGATTTTAGAAGTATTCCTAGATATTTCTGATGAGATATTCATATGGAGATGTAAGATTCCTCTACATAGAGTTGTTAGAGGTGTTGTAAAGAAGGTTGAGGAAAACAGAGTGATAGTAGATCTCGGAGGAGTTGAAGGTATTCTTCCAACATTGTCAGCACCACTGTATAGAGAGGGAGATGTCATACCTGTGACTGTGGTGAAGACAGCACTGAGAGATGACGAAGACGTGATACTTAGCAATGAGCTACGTGTTGATGGAAAATACGTCTCCATAGTTCCAGGTGGTAGAGTGATCATGAGTAAACATATTAGAGATCCTGAGAAAAGATCTGAACTATATGCACTAGGAATGATGTATCTTAACAAGCTTGGTGGATATGGTATAAAATGGAGAAGCTCAGCACAATATGCAGAATATGGAGAACTAATGAAGGAGATAGAGGAGCTCTCTCATAAGCTTGATGAGATGCGAGAACGTGCATGGAGCTGTGAGCCATATGCTGTTCTTCAGGAAGGTGAGTGCGTATGCGAGATCGTTCCATCTTACAGCTTCAGGAGAGCAATGGATGATGTTCGAAATATGGTTACTCCAACAATAATAAATCATCATTCATTAAAGATGTTTATGAGAAAGACTACAATAATAGATTATACAGAACATGTCTTATCTTATGTTACTCATGAACGTTGTAAGATCAGTAGAGCTCTCATAGATTTCATATTCTCTAGAAGATATAGAGTCATTATCAGACATGCAAAGCCTGATGGATCATTAATCAAGATTGGTCCTGCAGTTCTAGTTAGGTACGGTGATGATATCATTCTTGCTAGAAGGCTCAGAAGTGGTGGAGTTTTAGATGGGCTTGGAGTACCTAAGGAGGATGGTGATTTTGCAGTGACCTGGGCCAGGTTTGAGTCGTGGTATCTTGCTCACGCGTACTTTAGCAAAGAGAAGAGATTGAAAGGGGTCTACGTTAACGTGAACACTCCTATAGAGCCTGTAAAAGATGGAATATACTATGTAGATCTATATGTTGATGTTGTGAAGAGATCTGACGAGAACGAGCCTAGGATCATAGATGTTGAAGAGTTTGAAAGATTAAAGAGCTGTAATATTATTAGAGAGTCGATGTATGAGAAGGTTAGAAGAGTTGTAGAGGAGGTAGTATCTAGGTTTGATGAGATATCTTCTAAATGTGTAGAAGCATGTGATGAGGCTGCAAGTGCTCTAGGCCTATAGTATCGTTGTAAGATTAGCAAGATATAAATACCTCAACTTGAGTACATGAGGCGAGAGTAATGTCCCTTAGAGTCATTGAGAAGCGTATAGATGAGGTCC
>JAADCU010000014.1 GCA_013154355.1 Thermoproteota archaeon
CTCAGCTTGACATGTTTATAAACTCTCTCCATATCTTCAGGAGATATTTTCCTCTCTATTAGAAACTTCATGAACTTCTTTACAACCTTGATATACTCTTTTACTGAGAATGTCTTTCTAACTATTTCCTTCTCTTCAAGCCATCTAGTAAAGTCTTGTATAAGATACTCATCGATATCGCAGATATTGTCAATACTCTGCTTATGTAGGTAAATTAAGAAGTTATGTAATCTCGGTAAGTAGCTGTAGATTGTTACATCTTTAACACCTGTAGCACGACAATACCTCACGAACCTAATGACCAACTCGTGGAAAGCACAGGAATCTCGTCTAGATGTTCACGTAGCCAAGCATCAATATCATGATGATAAATCCTATACTGCTCGTGTTTCTCAGACGTCACACTACTCCGCGATTAAGAAGACTTTAGGAACTCTCCTTTCTCTCATTCAGTTCCACCGGAACTCTTCATTCTATCAGTGCAGCGAAGAGTTCATCATCCAACTATTGATGTTATGTCTATATCGACTAGATGATATAGGTGAATTTGGACTCACGTATTTATTCTTTTCACAGTCTCTTTTTGAGCGGTATCACACTATATGTAACATAATTTATAAAGTTTTTATACTTCTAGAATATTTTAAATGGTATGTTTATAGTTGATTTATCTCTTTAATGAGGAGAAGGTACTTGTTGAAATATAATATGGTTTTTAAAGACTCTTATTATAGTGTTGATACTCTTTTGGAAGTTATAGTTTTGACTTATTATTAAAATATATTCTGTATCTGTTTCTTAAATAATTTGAAAAGTAGTATATAGCCCATTTACTTATTATAGATATCTATATGATGTATCTGGTTCTTATGATGTATGAAATAGCTCCGTGTTGATCATATATACAATTGTGGTCTATGTTATTCTTTAAGTCTACGAAGTTAGATTTTTAAAAAGCTATAGAGTAGAGTTCGATATGACGTCACTTGTAGATGTCCTTAATAAGATCATAAGTCAATATAACAGGTATAGAAGCCCGGAAGCAACAGCAAGACTGTTATCGATAGAGAACAATATAGTTAAGATAGAGTTTAGAGGACCGTTCTGTCATACATGTGGAGTAGTAGACTGGATAGAGGATTTATTGTTTGAAGCGGAAGATTTTGGATTAAATATGAAATTAATAAAAATCTTAGATAATGGACTAGATAAGAAGGTAGGAGTTTTCTCTATAGAGAGTTATTAGAGGTAGTCTAGAATAGAGTTCTTATTTTTACTCTTATAATTTTGATAATAGTCTTTGCAGATTTTTATAGAGTTTTCAATATCATTTATAGTCTTTATAATTTTCTTATTCATTACTACCTTAATATCTTTGAGTATCAATGTAAAGATTAGATTAACAAGATCTTGAAGAAGTATTATATCGTTTTTATACTCTTTGCATTGTCCTTTAAAGTTAAGGATACTTATACGATTTTTAGTTATCTTATCATAGTTATCTATACAGATTCTAATGGTATTATTGAGAGTTTTATAACATTTTAAGATAAGAACTCCTCTACTGTCTTTTAATTCTTCTATAAGTTGAATTATTTCTCTAAGAATGTCTTTAACTTTTCTTCCTCTTGTAAGAATTTTTATAACATCATCTTTTGCTTCTATGATGATTATTGATTTATTGTTCTTAATTATTAGTTTTCTTTTTCCTATAGCTATCGTATCTATGTTTTCGTCTTTTTGATAGAGTTTATATAGTATGTTTAGCTTCCTTATAGGGTTTTTGATTTTATGTATTATTATAGTTTCATAATGTCTTTCTTCCTTTAACTTCTCATATTTGATTCTCTTTTTCTTCTCTTCTATGTTTGTGTATACGTTTACTGTGTTTATAAGGTCTTATTTTAATAGGTCTTGTAATATTTCTATATTTATGAGTGTCGTATGTCTTAGGTTTGGTGATCTCTGTGCTATATGTGATTTTGATTACTCTAAATTTAGTGATGATTATGGAAATCATGTGAGATGTGAGCTTTCTACTAGTTCTATATCTGTAGATGAGTTAGCAGATATTGTTAACAAAGTCTTAAGTTTTCTATCTAGTAATATCATTAAGAACATATATGAGAATGTTAGTATAAGTGTTAGGGATGTTGTAGAGTTACGAATATATTCTAAAATTCTTGATCATGGTTTAAGTTTTTACGATATTGTTGAGAAGATATGTCTTCTCGCTAGTTATGAGATCTGGAGAAGAATTTTTTCTTAAGTTCCTTAACTATCCTATATACGAGATATATTGATAATATTTGTCCGGGATCAATGTGGAGAAGTCCTCCATAAACATATGTGAATGGTAGTATTACGAGAGGTCCCTCCTTACTGTAGTATAGCTTTTCCATAATTAATAGATATGTATAGTGTATTACTATGTATGTTGGTACCTGTACGTCGAGAATCCCTATATAGAATCTTCTCGAGCCATGAACGTAGAGTAGAGAGAATGTCAATATTATGAGTATTAGTAGGAAAGTCGATGCTCTCCAAGTATACTGATATAATTCTGGTGTATAGTAATAGGGTGGAGGTGGTCTTGGAAGGATTAATGCTTCTAGAGGTACTGTACATATTAGTAGTGTTATTGCACATGTTATTGCACCGTATATTAATCCTAGCTTGTAGTTCTTCATGATTTAGATATTGTAGCTCTATTCCTATTCTACTAATCTATTACCTATCCAATAACATAGAGACCTAACTTAAACGTGTATAGTATAGTTATTATGAGACCGCTCCAGAATATTGCTGATAATGTATATAGCATTATCTTTTTACCTCTCTCATCTTCTATTATCTCGGATATTATAGCATATATAAATTGGCCACCATCTACAGGATATGCTGGTAGGGCATTTATGAGTGCTAGGGTTATGTTTAAGTTAAATAGCCAGAAGAGGAATTGATAAAATAGCGTATTTTCTACTACTAACATGTTCTCTATGTTAATACTATTCAAAGTTGCTGATCTAACAATGCTATATATAGCACAAGATCTTACGGGCAGTTTAACAATGGATACTCCCTTTCCGGGAACGAGGGCTTTAAGTATTAGAGTATGCGTATATTGACAGTTTAGAAATGATTTAGCAAGTATTGGAAACACATCATATATATTATATACCTGTTCCCCATTTATAGATAGTATTATCGACCCAGGTGGGATACTGCTGAGATTTGATTTAACTACTATGAGTCCTAGGGGGTATCCAGTACTGATCGTAATCATCTTAGCTATCTCGTAGATTATTATTGTGAGAAGTGCTAAAAGTATGTTAGAGACTACTCCAGCTGAGTATACTGCTAATCTTGCTGTTAATGGAGAACTATTAAGCTTATCTTCATCCGGCTCTACGAAGCCTCCCATGATTATAAAGAGGCTAGTAAAGAATCCTCCAGAAACTATAGGTATGTTAAACCTTAATGCTACCGTACCATGAGCTAGTTCGTGAACTAGTATGCTTATTCCCGCAGTAATTATGATTATTAAAAACGTGAAAAGAGATACAGTTATCCCTGGTATAACGGGTTGAAGAGTCATAAATCCCATGCTAACAATCTTTGACGGTGATATATGATGAATAAGAGATGAAAACACTAAGAAAGTATTTCTAACAATTATCACTATTGGAGAGTAGAGGAAATATTTGAACAAGACCAGCTTACTATTCTGTAAAGTTGGAAAAAGTAATAGAGGAACAGGTATAATAAAGAACATTGTTACAAAAAATATAAGAGTAGTAAACATGTAGATAACCTTTAGCGGAATCTTCTCTAGAGGTCTTTTTAACGCCTTTAGAACCTTCTCAACATTTTCTTTACCTTTAACTATGAGAGCAAGGCCATAATATATTTTTACGCTATCTTTCAATTTCTTTCTGGATAGGATATACATTACAGATACAAAAACAAACCACGCTACTACGAGAGGTAGTATATCAAGATAGTTCACAAATAAATCTAGTACCAGTACCTACATAACTATTTAATTCTTACTACCTTCAACATATATGTACCTTATAGCCTACTCTCAGAACCTTAACATCTACTGATAGTCTATCTAGAACTTTTCTAGAAGATGCAGTCCTAATGTTACCTATGTATAATTTCCTGAACTTACTAAAGAACCTTTTAATCACTATTAAATGATCTCTGACAAGGTGAGGTAATAGAGGAACACCACCAACATACGTATCGTATCTACTATATTCTAGAAATCTCAATATATCACTATTATAGTTTTGAAGCATCCAGAGACCTGGAGTTGATATTAAAAGAGTATTTTTAATAGTTATGATAAGCTCTTTATAAGTTGATGATTTAATATTGATAAGACATATATCGTTATCTATTAGAGAATTAGATACGTACTCTATGCTTTCTACTCCTATGTTTGAAAGATATCTAATAAGTCTATGTGAGACATATGTACATGGTTGAGGAATTAAGACGTTATCTATATTAAAAAACTTATGAATTACTATAAGAGCTGACCAGTATCTTGGTATAAATGTTGTAATTATTATCTTAACGTTCTTTTCTGATGTATTTATAAGTTTTTTAATATTATACTCTAAGATGCTTGGTGTTCCTCCTGGGTTTACTATTACTATATCATTATCTAATTCTATTAGTAATGTACATACATTACCTGTACGTAGATCATCATATAGAGTCTCTTCCTCCATAAGGACAGTAAGGCTTATAGTCACGACAGATCTATCCGAGTTAAGGATAAAAATGTTCAACCGCTTATCAACGATACTACTTACATATGTTGTTCCTGCAGTATCCATAGTTGTAATATCGTTTCTATCCGCTCTAGCAGCAGCATATAACAGTCCTATCTATAACTACATAATAATAGGATACATAGCTGCACTATTTATAGCATTTATGGCGCAAGCTGGTTTAACATTTAGAAAGAAGATGCGAGAAGTGAAAGAATATCTTAAAAATGTTAAGCATGGGGCAGTTGAGAGACTTGCTACACAGGATCTAATGAAGCTCATAGAGAAGGATAGTGAGTATATATCTGAGATAACTAGGATACAGAAAAAGCAGTTTAAGAACATATTAATAGTGTTTGGAATACTTATGGTGCTAGTTCTCCTATATATGACTGTCCTTGGAAGATTCATATCGATGATATTATCAACTGTGAGCAGTAAGTTCTGGAGAGCTTTTCTAGAGACATTCATATACTTTTCAATACTTATAGTAATATATATTGCAATGATGAGAGCTCTTAAACTTACGCCTTCATCGCCAGGCCAGATGATGATTGACATTCCATACGCACCGATGAGAAGTCTAGTAATATATAAGGATGCTATAATACTAGACGACATATATCTTCTTAAGGCTCCTATAAAAGCTAGAAAAGTCATAATAAATGAGAAGAGGAGATTCATAGAGATAGAACTTGAAGAGGAGTATGCTAAGAAAGTTGGTATTAGAAGAGTAAGACTATATGTTAAGAATCCTAAAGAGCTTTGGAATGAGTGTTTATCAAAGATTGTTCAGGTTAGTGGTGAAACTCAGCATATCTCTACTAGTCAGGTTAAAGAGGAGAGTAAAAGTAATGTAGAGAGTTCTAAGTAGAGTGATCTATAAAAAATTATCCGAATAGGCTTGCGAGTCCTGATGCGATATCTTCCTCGCTTGGTCCTTCCTTCTTCTCTTCCTCCTTCTTCTCCTCTTCTTTCTTTTCCTCTGCTGGTTTTGCTTCTGCTCCAGGAGCAGTAGTCACTGCCTGGACAGTTGGGGCCTGTATTCCTAGTTCTGGAGCTTTCTGTGCTAGAACTGATGCTAGAGCATATGCCTGTGCTATGGCTTTTCCTATGATGAGCTTTGCAGTCTCTGGAGTCATTATTCCAGCGTTTGCTGCCAGGTTTAGTGCATAGATGTGTGCCTTCTGTATCAGTAATGGCATGACCTCTGGTATAGGTAGCTCTGCATTTACTGCAAGATTCATTGCCTGCTTTATAGCCTCTGGTATCGCGATCTTCATCTCTTCATACGTCTTCATTAGTTCCTCGCTTGATACTGCTCTCCTACCATCCACTATGACGGCTTTAACCTTCAAGGTCTCGAATATGGGTCTAATCTTCAACTTCTGAAGTATCTCAGCAAGCTCGGGACTAATAGTGTCTCCAGGCTTAGCTACGACAGTATCCTTTACAACCCATATCTTTCCACCTTGTACTCTTGTTGGTACTCTCAGTTTACCGAACTTGCTTAATATTGGACCGGGCGATAGACCAGTATCTCCAGCTGGAATAACTATCTCATAAGGTGCCTTATCTCCAGGTCTAGCCTCTCTTCTCACAGCATTCTCCTCAATCCACTTTATCATCTCTATGGGGTTCATGTTAGTGAAGATGAATATGTTCTCTCCAGTGAGAACCTTCTCAACGTCTTCAGGAACTTTTCCAAACGTCTTAGCTATAGCAAGTCTGAAGAGCGTGTTCTTGACGTGCTTCATAACTGATCCTGTTCTTCTTAGCTTAAGTCTGTACTCTTTCAACACTCTGTTAGATACACCATGTATATCTATCACGAACACATACCTGTACTTTCTCAAAAGATCTGAGGCCTCCTCAACGATTCTAACCTTCTTCTCAGGATACGGCTTAGTCCTTACATAGTGTCTCTTGAGTAGCGATACCATGATATGCTCAAGCTATGAATGCTAGGTGTATTATAAGCTTTCTTTTACCTAATCTGAACAACATATTTATAAGCCCTCAAGCTGATGAGAGACATGTAAGTGCAGCTAATCATGCTGCTGACATTATTAGCAGCCTCAGCCCAATCCTCACAAACAACGACAACCATATTCACAACATTTGAGAACGTTCTGAGAGAAGTACTACTAGGTATTGCACGTGCAATACCTAAGATACTGTTATCGATACTCATAATAGTTATAAGTCTAGTAGTGATAAAATACATAAACAAACTTATAACATTCGTAATCGAGAAGACGAGATTTGAAGAGTATGTGAGAAAACATCTGAGCACTAGCATACCTTTAACAAAACTATTCATAATGATCGCAGACATAGGTATAATACTCGTAGCCATAGCCGGGGTATTGAACATAGTAGCTCCTGAACTAGTGCCAGTATATAGACAGGGACTAGAGTACTTCTCAAGACTAGTTAGTGTCATACTTCTGAGCCTAGTATCAGTAATAGGACTTAACGCTATAATAAGCTTAATAAAGATCGAGGAGAAGATAAGAAGCTTCATAGTTCTCATAGTGTTTCTACTCATCTTTGCCTTCCTGGTAGATCTCACAGCTCTCTCAAATACTGTGAAAGCAGCTATAGTAAGTGGAATATCTATAGGAATAGGAATAGCTATAGGAGCGTTCGCTATATGGTTCCTATTTGGAGAGTATGTGGAAAGACTTGTAAAGAGTAGAGAAGAGGAGACAAAGAACAGGAGTGACCAGAAATGAGGTATGAGATATCTAGAAACATCATAGAATTCGAAGTTGAAAGAGAGGAGGACCTGTACATCCTCTACCTAATAATAGATAAGGGAGACCTCCTCTATGGATGGACAGTAAGAGAGTTCAAGACTAGAAAACATGAGAAAGGAGAAAGAAGAAAAATATACATCTGCCTCAAAGTAGAAGGTCTCGAATATCATGCCTTCAGAGGCAGTCTCCGAGTAAGAGGCGTGATACTTGAAGCACCAGAATGGTTTGATGGAATAATCGGCAGTCATCATACTATAGAGATAATTAGAGGAATAAGATATAGACTCGTGAAAGAGGAACTCGATATAGAATATGTTAAAAAGATATTAGAAACATTCTCTAAAGGACATGCTAGAGCGTTAATAATCTCTATAGGAGATGAAGAGACTACGATAGCCATAGCAAAGATGTTTGGAATAGAAATACTAGCCTCAGTACAGAACAGATATAGCACGAGCAAGGCCGTGGATACTGATAGAAGAACACAGCTAGAGAAATATGCTATGGAGGTGGTAAAACAGGTAAAAAACATGGTAAGACCTGATGATATAGATTATATAATTGTTGCTGGTCCTCAGAGAGTGTTAGACTATGTCAAAGACGTAGTCGTAGACAGTCTAAGAACGTTTAATAGACCTATGAGAACAGTATACATATCCGAAGGTGGATTAGCAGGAATATACGAGATACAGAACGCTACTCCAGAAGTTCTATCAGACGTCTTAAGGTTACACGAGCTCAAGTATGTTGACGAGATCTTTGAGAGACTTGTACATGGGAGAGCTGACGTAGCTATAGGAATTGAAGAAGTCTCTAAAGCTCTAGAGAGAGGAGCTGTAGATAGGATGCTCATACTAGACGAGTACTTCAAGGAGAGGGGAGAAGACGTGAGAAGACTAGTATCTCAACTTGTGAAAACTGGAGGATCCTTAACAATAGTCCCCTCTGCTACCAGCGCTGGAGATAAGTTGAGAGGACTTGGAGGTGTTGCAGCTCTCCTCAGATACGAGCTATCAGAACAGGAATAGATTTAAATAGAGCATGATAACGTCATAGTCATAATGTGAACGTTCATGAGTGGTGACAGGTACGTAGCTGCTACAGGTTACATATTCATAGCAATCTTCTTAACCACGTACGCCATCCTAAAGTTTATAAAAGTTCCTAGCCTAGTAAGCATTTTAGGAGATTTTCTAACAGTTTTAGAGAAGACCTGCATAATCATGTCAATAATAGGTCTACTCCTGGTATCATCAGGTTGGTTATCGATAGGTAGAAGACTAAGAATAAGTGAAGCATGTATATGTGGGGAGACCGGTCTCATAACATTTTCATCGCTGTTTCTTCTCTACACTACCATCACGCTATCTCACGCTAAGGATACTCTTGATATTATTGTTAAGAAGATTGGTAAAGAGTTGTTGTCAGAGATCTTGCTCTTTGTTATAATTATAATAATGATATTTATACTAACCCATGTGATAGCTCACTTCACTGTGAGCAGAGCCGTTAAATGTACAACGCTGAGGATAGCTGGATATCTGCATGTCTTATTACTATCCTGTGTATCTGCTTATCTCACAGTTCTGTGTCTCGGACTCGTAGATGTGTCATGCATCGCTTGTAGAGTGATGATGTTTATCATACTTGTCTTGTTACCTCTGTCCTGTCTATGCTCATCTATAGGAGTATATAGTATTAGAGACTCAGAATAATGAGAGTATAGCTTATATACTTCTTATGCAGTTGTCGAAAAGTGAGTGAGGTAGTTATCGTAGGATTTGTCAGGACCCCAATAGGAAAGTTTGGTGGAGCATTTAGAAACGTTAAACCTCAACATCTAGCAGCAATATGTATAAGAAAGCTCTTAGAGAGAACAGGTGTAGAAGGAAAGCTCATAGATGAGGTAATAATAGGATGTGCTCTACAGGGAGGATTTGGACAAAACATAGCTAGACAAGCAGCACTGATGGCAGGTCTCTCACCCACAGTTGGAGCGTACGTGGTGAATAGAGTATGCTCATCAGGAATGCAGGCAATATTTGAAGCATATCGTCAACTTAAGCTTGGTGATGCATCACTAATCATAGCTGGAGGAGTAGAATCAATGAGCACGTGTCCGCTAGCTATACCTCACGAAGCTAGATGGGGAGTAAAACACTGTGTTATAAGAAAGGTAGAGATAATAGATCTCATGGTCCATGATGGACTTACAGATCCCTTCACGATGATGCTCATGGGACAGGAAGCTGACAAGGTTGCTCAGATGCATGGAGCAAGAAGAGAAGACTTGGATAAGATAGCATATGAGAGTCATATGAGGGCTACACGTGCGACAGAGCAGAAGCTCTACATAGATATGGAACCGGTAGACGAGACTATAAATGGAGAGAGAGTGTACCTAGATCATGACGAAGGTATAAGACCAGACACCTCACTAGAGAAGCTTGCAAAACTTAAACCAGTATTTACACCAGAAGGACCACATACTGCTGGAAATAGTTCTCAGATAAGTGATGGAGCAGCCATGCTACTACTAACAACTCTAGAGAAGGCAAGAGAACTTGGTCTTAGACCTATTGCAAGAGTAGTAGCATACGCATGGACTGCTATAGAACCTTGGAGGTTCGTTGAGGCACCTATTGGAGCAATAAACAAGGTTCTCGAGAAAGCTAGATGGAGCATAGGTGACGTAGACGTTTTTGAAGTTAACGAGGCCTTTGCAGTAGTCCCATACCTAGTAAACAAGTTCCTAGACATACCATTCTCTAAGATGAACATACTAGGAGGAGCAATAGCACTAGGTCACCCACTAGGAGCAACAGGTGCAAGAATAGTCACGACATTGATAGCAGCATTAAAACATGTAGATGGTAGACGAGGAGTCGCAGCACTATGTCATGGAACTGGCGGAGCAACATCGATAGCTCTCGAAATCATGTAACTTCTCCACATCATAGTTAAAATTAGTAAAACAAGAATAAGTACAGATGAGAATAACACTAGAGAAGCTACTGAACATAGATTATGAATACGTAACATCAGAGATATGTGCATTCATAAAGAAACAGGTCCAAGACGGAGGACTTAGAGGAGCGGTAATAGGACTTAGCGGTGGCATAGACTCTTCAACAACAGCATTTCTCACAGCTAGGGCACTAGGAGCAGAAAATGTTCTAGGACTCATAATGCCTTATAGGACAACTCCAAAAGAGGATGTTGAAGATGCTAAGAAGATCGCAGAGATCCTTGGAATAAGATATGTAATGATAGACATATCTGAGATAAGAGACTCATATGCAAGATCAATACCTGACTTTGACGAGAACGATAGGATAGCAGCTGGAAACCTCCTACCTAGGATCAGAATGATGCTGCTCTACTACTATGCTAACAAGTATAGATACATCGTAGTCGGTACAGGTGATAGAAGTGAGCTACTGATAGGATACTTCACTAAGTATGGTGATGGTGGAGTAGATATCTTACCAATAGGATCACTATATAAGACACAGGTAAGAATGCTTGGAAAGTATCTCGGAGTACCTGATAACATAGTCAACAAACCCTCAAGTCCCAGGTTATGGCCTGGACATCTCGCAGAAGAAGAACTAGGACTAAAATACGAGGAGATAGATCTCATACTTCATGCTCTCTTTGACCTAGGATTAGACATAGATGAGACTGTTAGAGCTACAGGACTATCTCGAGAGAAAGTTGTGAAGGTATTAGAAATGTATGAACGTAGTAAACATAAACGTAGAACACCTCCAGCACCAGTACTAGATCCTTCAAGAATGTATAAGACATAGCTTGAGGTCATACAATTAACCTGCTAGAAAATACCTAGATAGATGAGTACTAACATACCTATCGCAGAGATAAAGTGTAGCGAAGACGTGGTCAAGAAGACTATCATCGCTATAACTGTGATAAGCATAATGATAGCAGTACCACTCTTCATACTTATACCTCCATTATTCTCGATCATAGTATTCTCATTCTATCTTCTCACGATAGTTCTAGGTCTCATAATTATGCAAGATCTCAAGCTTAGAGTAGTGATCTATATTGATAGAATTCTTATAGAAAGAGGAAGATCTTCTAGAGTAATATTATATGACAATATATCAAAAATATTAATATACCCTAGAATGTTTACAGTAAGCTTAAAAGCATTTCCACTACCATCAGCTTCTGATAAACATATAAAGCTTCCACGTATAAGAGCAACAACATACATAGTCTCCATAGTATTAAAATCTAGAGAACAAGTAAACTTTCAACTATTTGAGGACGAGAAGGAGACCTTTCTAAGAGCCTTCGATAAGATAAGATCCTTAAACAAGCCTATACCAAGTATCGAGGTACTATTTTGATAAAAATCCTCTTATCCAATCTATAGAATAGTTCAGGTAGATAAGTATAAGCTTCTCATGAGGATGTTCTACTCTAAGCAGTCCAAGTCTTTCAAGTCTTGTAACATACTTCTTCACGTTCTTAGGAGACATAGATACAGCTCGTGAGAGACCTCTCAAGGATAAACATCCATTCTCTGATCTAGCTATTGATACTATAATTCTAACGTATATATCATCTAATGATAATCTCTCTAATAAGCTGATTATCCTATTAGTATACTGATGAGAACAGTCACACATGTATCGTCTCTATGCTAACCTATCTACCTAATAAACATTGTAATATGTACATTAAAGCACAATCATTGAACTATCAGAAACGTGTGAAACATGTTTAAATATCTTACAGATACACTATCTATCGTGGAGGCGTATAGAGTAGTAATGTCAGGACTTGTACAAGGTGTCGGGTTTCAGACCATTCATCTACAGAATAGCTAAGAGAAGCGGCATAAGAGGATACGTACAGAATAGAGGTGGAGCAGAAATCGTAATACATATTGAAGGATCGAGAAAAGAAATTGAAGAATTTTTCAGATTATTTTGGAGAGAGAAACCTGAAACATTCATTATAGATAGAGTGATAGTACAGAAGGTAAATCCTGAAGGATTTAGAGACTTCGAGATAGTTAAAAGTAGTAGAGAATTCATAAGAAGATCAGCAATTCCTCCAGACTTCTCAGTATGTGAAGAATGTCTAAGAGAAGTGTTAGATCCAAATGATGTTAGAAGATATAGGTACGTGTTCAACTCCTGCGTAATATGTGGTCCAAGATTCTCAATGATGTATGACACACCATGGGATAGAGAAAACACTGCTATGAGAGCTTTCCCACTCTGTGAACAGTGTTTAAGAGAGTATACTGATCCTAATAATGTTAGAAGATTTCATGCACAGGGAATATCATGTAAACTATGTGGTCCTAAGATATGGCTAGTAGATAAGCATGGAAACAAGATAGATGTTGACGATCCTGTGAGAGAGACCGCGAGACTGATAGATGAGGGATATATAGTAGCTATAAAGGGTATAGGAGGATTTCATATAGCTTGTCTAGCATCTGACGATGAGGTAGTTCTTAGGCTGAGAAATAGAAAGAGAAGACCAGAGAAGCCTTTTGCAGTTATGTGTCTAGACATTGAGACAGCTAGCAGACTAGCCTACATAGACGATGATGCTATAAAAGTATTAAAGTCTCCTCAGAGACCAATACTACTAGTAAGAAAACGTGAAGAATCCCCACTATCTAGATATGTTTCTCCAGGATTAGAACATGTTGGACTATTTCTACCATACACTCCACTACATTACCTACTTCTAAGTGATGTTAGAGATCATTTTGCAATAATGACTAGTGGTAACATTCATGGAAAACCGATGTGTATAAGTAATGAGGAAGCATTATCTAAGCTTAAAGACATAGTTGATTACTTTCTACTTCATGACAGAGAGATAGTTAACAGAGTCGACGATAGCGTGGTGAGGCTAAGTAATAATCGTATAATAATGCTGAGAAGAGGTAGAGGATATGCACCATATTGGATACGTACTAGAGTAAACATAGGAGAGAACAATATAGTACTAGCATTTGGGGCACTTCTACAGAACACTGCAGCCATAATGTTCGAGGACAAGATAGTTCTAACACAGTACATAGGTGACTGTGACGATCTTGAGACTCTAGAAGATCTAGAGAAGTATCTTTATAGAATTTTGAGAATGTTAAAGATAGATCTATTCTCTTCAAACATAGCTATAGCATGTGACCTACATCCACACTATGATACAACTAGAATTGCGGAAGACTTTTCAGAAAAGTATAACGCGCCCTTAATTAGAGTACAACATCATTGGGCTCACATAGCATCAGCAATGGCTGATCTAGGATTTAGAGATTATGATACAGTGATAGGTATAGCAATAGATGGAGTAGGCTATGGAGATGATGGTAATATATGGGGATGCGAAATAATGTACGTTAACTACCGTGACTATCGTAGAGCTGGACATCTAAGATATGTTAAAATGCTTGGAGGAGATCTAGCAACATTGTATCCTGCCAGGATGGTTTTCTCATACCTATCAGAGATCTACGGACTAGACGAGGCATGTAGAATATTTAACAAGCTTAAACTATTCAGATATCTTAAACATGGTCAGGAAGAGGTAGAGATACTTAAAACAGTTTATGAACGTGAGAAGATGCTTACATCTAGCCTTGGAAGATTTCTAGACGCTATAGCTACACTACTTGGAGTATGTGGTATAAGAACATACGAGGGCGAGCCAGCTATGAAGCTTGAAGCAGTAGGCTTAAGATCACGTGTGAAAGATCCTCTAGACATAGAGTTCAAGATAGTTGAAGAGAATGGAATACTCATAATAGATCATTTAGAAGCTTTTAGGAGAACTCTCGAATACTATCTAGACGGTGTTGATATTACACGTATCGCATTCTCAGTACAGTACAATCTTGGAAGAGCTCTAGGAGAGGCTGCTCTGAGACTTCGTAAGAGAGGAATAGATAATGTAGTACTTTCAGGAGGTGCTGCAGTAAATGAGCTAGTGACAAGAGGTATTGAAGATAGTTTAGAAGAAAAACTAGTACTTAAAACACCTTCAAGAGTTCCCGTGAATGATGGAGGAATATCAGCGGGACAAGCAGTCATTACAGGTTGTAGATTATTTATCTAGCATTAAACTCTAACATTACTAGAAGATCGTTACTAACTACTATCGAGACTATCTCCATACTTGTCACATCCTTATCAATCTTGATTTCTGGCTCCAGATATATTATTGGAAGAACGTCTACATCATCATTATTAACTGACACGTAGATTCTGCCCTCATACCTTTCTACACTACATTTAACTATGAATCCAGGTATTGAGAATTTTGATAGTTTCTTCACGAGTGATTTTATATCAAATTCTACTATTCCAAAGAATCTTCCTGAAGCTTCTCTAAATTTGCAGCTTTCTAAAATATTTATAAGATCTATCTCGCGTACATATATTTTACCAGGTACTGAATATATAACATGAAGTGGAAAGGTTCTTCCCACGCTTTATCACTGTGGAATGGTATATAAACATGTTCATAAACTATATCGTGACTAATGGTAAGAGTATTCATACTATACCTACGTCAGGATGATCCTAAGAAGAATACAGCTCTTAGACTTGCTAAATTTGGACTTGCAGAGATAGTTCGAGATATGAGAGAGGTTCCGAGAGGAATGCTAGTTCTAGATCCCTTTGCTAGAGAGGTCGTGAAGCCAGAGGATAGAGACATAGTTGAGAAAAGAGGAATATTAGCCATAGATTGTTCATGGTCAAGATCTATAAGTACTTTTAATAGAATTCGAAGATCTGTAAAAGGTTTTCGAAGAAGATTACCATTTCTAGTATCTGCAAATCCATCACATTATGGTAAGCCCTACATGTTGACTACTGCTGAAGCAATAGCAGCAGCATTATACATAGTTGGTCTGAAAGAGCTTGCTGAGAAAATACTATCACTCTTCAAGTGGGGTCCTGAGTTCATAAGAATAAACTATGATAGATTGGAAGAGTATAGTAGAGGTAACATGGAGATAGAGAAAGAATACTTCGAGTATAGTAATGAAAATGTTTTCAAGATTCTTAGAGAGTTTCATGATGTTGACTAATCAGTGTCGGTGGCTCTATACATCACTATGTCAGAAAGGGGCTCTATCATCATGTCAATAATATCTTGTCGAGAGTCCTCTTAAGCTCATCTATCTTGCTTAAAGCCTCCTCTCTTCTACCTTCCTCTATAAGTCTTCTAAGCTCTTCAACGATGTTGTTAATGTGTTTTCTCTGTTCTAGCTCTATAGCTCTGAACTTCGGTATAGATATGTCAAGGTGGAGAGGAAGCTGACTCCATAGATCAGTAAGAAATGGTGGTACTATGTACATGTTGAATATCATGTTCATCATCTTCCATGAAGCATGAGCTATGAGTCCATACTTCACGAGCTCGTTGACAGCCTCCTTCAATTTCTCCTCGTTTATGTCCTTTCTCCTGAAGATTATTCTTATCGTAGGCATGAACACTGTCTCTAGATAAGTGTTGATCAGTATCAGTCTACCATCTCTCACTATATCACCATCCAGGTACAGAGCAAGAGCAAGCTCCTTACTCTCTCTATCGAGAAGATTCAGATTACGTTTCACATCTTCAGCTAAAATCTTCTTAACGTCTTCAAGCTCCTGTATAATCTCTACAAGTGCTTGATAAATTATGTCTCTTACTCTCATAGATGTGGTACTGAACCTCATTATATATCCTAGATCAGCATTCTCAATAGCCTCGTCAGGTACTATTCCTCTAAGGTGTGTAGACATGAACCTTATTATATCATCCTCGTACTGTGTTAGCTCCATGCTGTGAGGATTCCACTCAGTATCTCTATATCTTATATATTCTGGAAACTCGAGTGCTAGCCAGAGCTTCTCTATCTCTCTTATTCTCCCAGTCCTAATGTACTCCATCTCTAGAAACTCTCGTAGCTTGTTCTTCACTGAGTCTAGTACTCTCTTTATGTCTTCAGGAATCTGGTAAGATACTGCCATATTGTTACTCATGTAAAGCCTCTTCTTATAAGCTGCTCTAACACTACACCTATATAAGTATTAACGTTCATAGTTGAGCTACATGTGCAGAGATGAGCATCATATTCCTGATACATGTTATTATCTTTCTCTCTGTTTATCTGAGAACATCACTAGGTTAATAGTTAAATATCTCTTACGCATTTTCACACTTTACCCATATGTTAGTGACTCCTAATGTTCACTATATTAAGGAGTATCTCAAGTATGTGCCTAAAGGACCGGAGGAGGAGTTCTGGTGTAGCGAGAGGATAGAACATATAAGAAGACTTGCAACGACAGGAAGACCATGGAAGATATTTAAGAGACCCATACATCGATACCGAATACTTGACAGAATAAGGTTCAGAGGATTCGAAGAAGAGATCATAGTTGAGGATGTTCCAGAGAGCGAGTACAGAGACATAGATCTGAGTCATATAATAAAGATGAGAGAGGTCCCAGACTTCGAGGACGTTGAACAGAAAGTGAGAGACGCCATCATTCTTGAAGCACCAATATATTTTGCAGACATGTCATTTGGAGCACTATGTGGTAATCCTAACATAGCTTTTGTAGATGTTGCAGAGAAGATAGGAGCAATAAGCGGTCTTGGAGAAGGAGGTCTACACCCAGTCATAGCAGAGAAGTATAGAAGATTCTTCGTACAGTGGGCATCTGCGAGATTCGGAATCGACATAGAGGTCCTCAACAGAGGTATGGGAGTAACAATAAAGATTGGCCAGGGAGCTAAGCCAGGAATAGGTGGACATCTTCCAGGTAGCAAGGTCACAGAGATAATATCGAAGGTCAGGAGAATTCCTCCAGGAGTTGATGCTCTATCACCAGCACCTCACCACGATATATACAGCATAGAGGATCTAGGACAGAGAATATGGGCTCTAAAGGAGGCTACAGGTAAGCCAGTCTTCGTCAAAGTTGCAGCAACAAACTACGTACCTTACGTGGTCTCAGGAATCGCGAGAATGGGAGCTGATGGAGCAATAGTTGACAGTCATGGTGCAGGTACAGGAGCTACACCAATAGTAGTCAGAGATCATGTTGGCATACCTATAGAGCTAGCAATAGCTGCAGCAGATGCTGTACTTAGAAGAGAAGGCTTAAGAGAGGACTTCACACTGATAGCCTCTGGCAGAATATCTTCTGCAGATGATGCTGCAAAACTAATAGCCCTAGGAGCAGACATGGTAAGCATAGGAACAGCAGGACTAATAGCAATGGGCTGCATAATGTGCCACACCTGTAACCTAGGCAAATGTCCTGCAGGACTAGCAAGCAGCCTCTCAGACGGGTCAAGAGTCATAGATCTAGAATTCGCCATAGAGAGACTATACAACTTCATGAAGGGGTTCCTAGCAGAGCTGAAGATCATACTTAAGATGCTTGGACTAAAGAGATTGAGAGATCTTGTAGGAAGAAGAGACCTCCTAGTAGGGTACAATATTGATGATGAGCTAAATAAGATACTAATGCTAGGAGAGGTCAAATCTAGCGAGCCATTACCATACAGATATGATGAAGGTGACCTAGAGTTCAGAAGAAGCAAATACGTACTATACTACTCAAAACTAGTCGAGACAGGAGACATAGTAGTAATAGGTGCAGGAAGTGATGCTCCTCCAGAAGTTGAGAAGCCTAGAAAGATACTTGACTGGTTAAGGATAGATGGTGCACAAGTAACAAGACCATCAATAGATCCATATAGAGAGTACGTAGATCTCGAGTTCACCGTACTTGGTGGAAGAATTGTAAGCATGCCTCTCGTAATTAGGGTACCTGTGGAACATTCTGAACATGCTAGAACATATATGAAGATTGCTAGAATGTTAAACATAATAGTAGACCTATCACAGGTAGAGATCAACATACCTACGACAAGAGACTGCATAGTGAAGTATCCTAACGATGGTGTTCTAGTACTATGTGAGAACTGTGAACAGTGTCTAGAAGTGAGAAAGAGAAAGTCAATACCTATACTACATCTATCACCAACATTAGAAGCTGTAGAGAAGATAGATAAAGAGACTGTCAAGGTAGTTGAAGGTTTTCTAATAGATTCAGAGCTTGATAAGAGAGCTGATCCAGAGATAGCTCTAGTACAGCTTGATAAGAAGCTTAGAAAGCTTGGAGTAAGATATCATAAGACCATCATAGTGAACTATCATAAGATTCGAGATAGTGGAGACATAACTAAACTAGTAGCTCTTGGAGCAGATCTAGTTGAGGTATGTTCAATAATTAGGTATGCTATACCTCAGGTAGAAGATGAGGAGAAGCTCATGGAGAAGCTCTGTAAGCTTCTGATAGGATTGAAACGTGAGATAGCTCTACTCTGTGGTGCAGCAGGAGTATACAATGTACAGAGTAGTCTAGTAGGAAATAGAGAGCTGTTAAGAGTTCTCGATCTAGATCCTAGAGTTAGGAAATTAATAGATGTAAAGCTTGCTGGGTCTTGGTGAGCCTAGAAAGACAGAGACTAGTCCAGAGACACATATCGAGACTACAGGGATCCATCCGTAAAGCAGTGGTAGAATTTCTAAAGAAAGAGGAACCTCAAGCACTCAAGTTTGTTAGAGTTGGAATATCTCCTATACAGTTAGGCTCTCTCTATAAGCTAAGCATCAAGATATATCATACTAAACCTCTCAAACTTGAGACAATCAACGAGCTCGTAAGAAGACTTAGAAGAAATATACAGGTAGCAGACTGGTACATATACGCTCCACATGCTAATGCAATTAGAATAGAAACATTGATCACTATAGACATACTCCAAGGACTTATAACCTCCCCCGGAACATTTAGAATATGAGCTCGGAAGTCGTTAGAAGAGTAAGAACAAGAATACCAGGACTAGACGAGATACTTTATGGAGGAATACCAGAGAGAAACATAGTACTAGTAAGTGGAGGAC
>JAADCU010000052.1 GCA_013154355.1 Thermoproteota archaeon
TCTTTTATTTCTTTTACGAGTTTTTCTGCTGTTTCTTTGATGTTTCTTGCTGTGTATATTGCTGCTCCTACTATTATTATGTTAGCTCCAGCTTCTACTAGTCTTCTTGCTGTTCCTGGTCTTATTCCTCCTGCTACTGCTAGTGGACACTTGTCGCCTAGCATCTCTCTTGTCTTTCTTATCAGGTCGACATCACTTTCTATTCCTCTTCCTCTGAGCTGCTCTGTTATTCCTCTATGAAGGCATATTACCATCCATGGATATGCTTCATCTATGATGTCTCTCATCTCCATTAGTGCTTGAACAGGATCTTGAATCTGCATGAGATCTACGAGAACGATCTTATCGAACTTTGCAGCCTCGAATATTGCTTCTCTGACCTTGAGTAGCGTTCCTATGCCCATGACTGACATCATGTCTGCTCCAGCTCTGTAGGCTAGTCTTGCCTCTAGGTCTCCAACATCCATGGTCTTCGTGTCTGCGAATATTATTATACCTTCAGGAAGATTCGCTCTAGCTTGTTCAACAATCCTCATACCATAGTACTTGAGTAGTGGAGTACCAATCTCAACTATCTCAACTCCAGCTGAGATACAGGTGAAAGCGATATCTACTATCTCCTCGATAGAGGTCACGAGATCAAGAGCAAGCTGGACTTTTCTACCATTTAACTTGCTTGAAGGTTCCACATACTTGATATCGCTAGGAACATCGTCTAACGATTTTAGAATCTTAATTGCATCATCTATAGAATCTATCTTTAACCTTGTCTGAAAACCTGGCCTAACTAGTTCTACTATTTTACAAAGCTTCTCAGGATCTATAGATATTCTATAGATGTACCAGAGCACTTGTATAGGTATGTCAAGCTCGAAGTTTCTACTTTTACTGAAGAGTAGAGGAGATAAGGGACAGAGGTCTAAAAGTTGAGAAGAAAGGTATAATATTGCCAACTTCTTTTCAAAACCTTTAGATAGTCTCTCTGGATAAGAGAACCTAGACATGTATAATCCCTGAACTATGAAGAAAGGATCGTCACAAGCAGATCTTAACCTGTCAAGAAGTTCCTGATCTATACATTTCTCACATACTTTAAGTAGATCATCATATGTTAGAGGTCTATCATTAATGAAGTTTAGACAAGCTGTCATACATCCACTACATGAGCCACGTGATGTTGAGAAGGTTTTAAGAACGTCACTTATCTGCTCGCTCAGCTCAAGATTTTTCAACTTCTCTAGTAGTGCCACTATCCCAGATCTACCTACAGGACCATCAGGACCGAGAAGAGGAGAATATTTATGAAGTATGTAGAGCTTTCTGATAAAGATGTCATCAAGATTATATGAGGATACCTTAGAACAATTTCTAACATATATGTTAAAGCTTGGTATCTCGCTTATCATAGGTATGGAGAAGATATTGCTTTTTATCATATTGTTCTCACAGTGTAGTATTCTCATAAACTTCTCATCGCCGCTAAATGATATCCCTGAAGAATCTACATATACATCACATGTCTTATAGTTTTTAAACACTATTCCTATGATATTAGGTGGGAGGGATATATCTGTTAAGACTCTCACAGATTCAACACTATCTTCACTATACTTGATTACGTATAGAGAAGATGAGAATGGTATTCCATAGATTCTAGAAGGATGTTGAAATACTCCTATGACGTCTTCTAGATTATTTTCTTCACATATCTTATGAAATATCACTACTGGATGTATGAGTCTTCTCAGAGAATCTTTATAAACCTCGATTCGTGTAGACTCTCTACTATCAGCATCTATGATGTATAGATCTAATGTGTCCACTTTGTCTCTATGGGGTTACGAATTTATTAAGTTCTTTCGTTAGTTATCTGTAGTGAAGAAACTTGACATTATTGTAAAGTATGCGGATCTTAACAGGTTCTCTCTAGCCTATGTCCTATCCATACTTGAGCATTATGCAGCTTCTCGTAGAACTGTTAGAAGAATAGTTCTCACGAGAGATGTTTTAAGAGAAATTGAGTGTTCAGATGCTGATCTCATGATCATAATGTACTCGCTGATGACTCCTCAGATATTTGAGGAGGACCTTGTAAAGGAGTTGAAAGAAGTCGATCTTGCTCGAAAAAAGAGGGATAAGAGCATTATTCTCATAGCTGGTGGACCACACGCATCTGGTGATCCTACTGGCACTCTTCTCAAGTTAGGATTTGATATTGCTGTTCTTAGAGAAGGAGAGATCACTATTCCTAGACTTCTAGATTCCATACTTGGTTATGACGATCTTAGTAATGTTCCAAATATAGTGTACAGAGATGGTGATAGAGTAGTCAAAACTTATGACTATGTTCCTCCTAGAATAATAGGTTCAGCCCCATTCTCAAGAACGTTTAAGATATATGCACCTATAGAGATAATGAGAGGCTGCACACATGCATGTAAGTACTGTCAGACTCCGAGAATAAGCATGTTTAAGATAAGGTACAGAGAGATAGATGAGGTACGAAGATACTGTGAGCACTATGCTAAGAGCGGTATAAAGATCATAAGATTCCTAGCACCAAACGGATTCGCCTATGGATCCGATGGTAGAAGACCTAGACCTGATAAGATTGAGAAACTACTGAGAACTTGTAAACAGATTGGTGATATAAAGCTTGTTCTTGGTGCGTTTCCTAGCGAGGTTAGACCAGACTTCGTAACTAGAGAAGTCATGGAGGTAGTGGTCAAGTATGTTCATAACAGGAAGATAGCCATAGGAGCACAGTCAGGTAGCGATAGACTTCTCAGATATATAGGTAGAGGACACGATGTAGCATGCGTGTATGAGGCAGTTGATCTATGTATAGAGTATGGTTTTCAGCCCTGTGTAGACTTCATATTTGGACTACCTGGAGAGACTGAGGAAGATGTTGAGAAAACAGTAAAAGTGATGATAGATCTTGCGAGAAGAGGATGCATAATACGTGGACACACGTTCATGCCTCTACCAGGAACACCATTTGAGAATGAGCCTCCAGGAAAAGTACATCCTAAGTACCTCGAGGCACTAAGAGAAATAGAAAGAATGAGAAGACTCGAAGGATACTGGAAGGAGCAGGAACATATAGCAGAGAAGATTCACAGATACCTACAGGAGAATAAATGCATAACGTAGAGGAGATAGTAGCAAAAATATTAACCTACTGTACAAAAAGAAGAACAACAATAAGAGAGGCAGTAGGAAGACTAGCACCAGGAAACCTGAGATCAATAACGAAGGCACTAGCAATAAACGTAGCAAAAAACTACATACTCCTCGATAAGCTAGCTGAAGAGATACTAGGAATACAGGTCAAGAACCTGAACGAGTTTGAGAAGAACTTACTTAGAACCATCATATATGAGGTAAAGTACAGGAACAGGAGGATTCTAGAAAATCTTCTTAAGAAATTTAGAATATGTAGAAGAGACTTAAGGATTCTTAAAAATATAGATGTGAAAGAAGTTGTAAGAAATCTTACACGAGTAGAACAGCTAGAGATAATATACTCAGTTCCTAGGTTTGTAATAAATAGATTAGTAATATACACGCAAGATCTTGAGGATCTTGAGAAGTTATTAAAATACTTTCAGGAAGAACCTGTAAAATATGTTCGAGTATCTAAGAGATACAGTACTCAAGAAGTTGTAAAGATGTTAGAGGCTAAGGGCATTGAATGTAGAGTAGATGATCATTTTAAAGATCTTATAATTATTGAGAAAACTAGAACAAATATAACAAGATTAAGTGAATATAAGAAAGGAATAATTCATCCACAAGATAAGGCTAGCCTAGCAGTAAGTGTAGAGTTACTTAAAGAATCTCTAAAAGAGAAAGCATTACTCATAGACGTGACGGCAGGTCCTGGGAACAAGATCTCCTATGTAGCAGAACATGGAGCATACTCTATAGGAGTTGAAATATCTAGGAGAAGGGTAAAAGAGATAGATAGAAATGTGAAAAGACTTAAAATAACTAACATAGACTATATACAGGCAGATTCTAGGAGAATACCATTAAGATTCAATAGAAGAGCAGTAATATTAGTAGATCCAGATTGCACAAGTATCGGAAGACTTCACATAAATCCTGAGATAAAGCTATGGTTGACAGAGAAGGATATAAGAGATAGATCTGAGAGACAGTATACACTTCTCTCAAGCATTCTTAACCAAGTTTTAAGGAACTGTGTAGTGTATTATTGTACCTGTACGTTGACTTATGAGGAGAACGAGAGAAATATAATAAGGATATGTCGAGATTATGATGTAGATCTTGAGGATGTACGTATACCAATTGTAGAGGAGAGTAAAGTCTTGAAGAGAACTTATCTTATCTTTCCTCATAGGTACAAGTGTACTGGGATGTTTGTTGTGAAGCTTGTTTGGTAGGTCTATGTTTGTGTTAGTTTTTTGAGTAGTAGTACTGCGTCTCCGATGTCTAGTTGTCCGTTGTGGTTGAGGTCGCATGGAACATTACTATGAAACTCACCAACAAGAATCCTCAACAAAAGCACAACATCACCAATATCCAACCTACCATTACGATTAAAATCACA
>JAADCU010000007.1 GCA_013154355.1 Thermoproteota archaeon
CGTAGGTGTTAGGGAGCCTCTCCATTGTCTATATTATAGCAATTATATTTTTTAATTTTTCACTAAGGATAATATATAGACCTACATAGACTTAACATAGTCTAAATATATCACACCATTCCTGGAGTAACAGGATTTGAAGAGTACAGCTTTGTTGTCTCCACATTTTACGATCAGCTCAAGATTCACAGAATCGTCCAGAAATATACTACCATGAATATCAAACTCTAGAAGTCTACCTGAGATGAATTGAAGGACTATTCGACGCTTGTCTCCAGAACCTACGACTCTTAGAGTAGCAGGTTCCTCTGGGACCTTCACCGTAGAGTAGAGTATCATCATTACAAGATTCATGCTAGGTCTTAGATCTGTAATTAATAGTCTACACTTCATCTCGTGTTAAGATTCTCAGTAACTACCTTAATACTAACTCGGCAATCTTCCTAACTAGCTCATTAGCATCTGACTTGTAGAAATGTGTTGAATAGTTAACTATCGGCGCTCTCTCATCTATGTTGACAGCTATGAGAAGCTCGTAATCTTTTATACCAGTCATATGTTGTGGTGCTCCTGATATTCCTAGAGCTATGTAGACTCTAGGTCTAATGATCTTACCTGACTCTCCTATAAGAAACTTCGACGATAGTATTCCTCTATCCGTAATCTTCTTTGTTGCTCCAACACCTATACCCATCTTCTTCGCGATAGCCTTCACAAGCTCTATGGAGTCTCTACTTAGGCCAGCGCCGACTCCTATAACAATATCATGTCTCTCTGGTAACATCTCTATGTCTGGATCGTATACTTGAGCGCTCTTTACATATTCTATACTGGAGTGATCTTGTATAGATACCTCCTCGTGCACTAGTTCACAGGCCTCGTACGTGCTTGAGATCTTCTTCTTCAAGCTTGCTCTAACAGTGAACATCTTGGGCTTTCTATCTGGTATGTATATGTGTGCTAGAATATTTTCTCCGAAACTGGGTTTAACTGCTATGATCTCGCCCTTCTCGTCTACATATAGGTCTGATACATCTGCTACAAGTCCTGTATCTAGTCTAGCTGCTACATATGGTGCTATCTCTCTACATCTCTGAGTAGCTGGAAATAGGAGTACGTCAATGTTCTTCTTTTTACAGAATTCTACTAGTGCTTCTCCGAAGAGCGTTGGTATGTATGTTCCTTCAGGTATGTTTTTCAGCCTTATATTATATACTTTAGGAAGCATCTTCATGTCTCTCAATTTTGTTGCTACTACTACAGAGTTGATGACTACGCCCTCGATCTCTTTACCTAGTTTTGATGCTATGTCTCTAGCTATGTCTATTATTGCTAGAGATTCCTGTCTAGGTTGTCTAGTTGCTGGTACGTAGTCAACGTATACTAGGACTGTCATTGCTTCTCTCTGAGCTTCTCCTGTATTAAGTCTAATAACCATCTCGCAAATTCTTCACAGTTCTTATCGATCTTAAGAGGACTCTTAGGCTCGTATCTGTAGTTTACTACTTTAGCAACTCTTGTTGGACTTCCTGCAAGACCTATTCTTGACTGATCAAGGTTTAGGTCTCTGTTAGTGATTATCTTGACTTTCCTGTTAAGTTTTGCCTCTATCTTTCTAGAAACCTTTATCGGCAGTATGACATTCTTCTTATATACTGAGAACACTGCAGGAAGCTTGACCTTGAACTCCTCTATCCTATCCTCATCTTCTAGCATTCTCTCAACGTTCACTATCTTGTTTACTAGGTCCACTTTAACGATGTTGATGATGTAGTACAAGTATGGTACTGATAGAAAGGATGCTACTTGAGCTGGCACATGACTGGTCAAGCTATCAGCAGCTTCCTGACCAGCTAAGACTATGTCGAAGTCAGGCATTACATGCCTTATAGCTGCTGCAAGTATGTAAGATGTTGCTAGTGTATCAGATCCAGCAAAGGCTCTATCACTCACTAGCACGGCCTCGTCTACTCCCATCCCTATTATGTCCTCTAGAACGTCTTTAGCAAATGGAGGAGCCATGCTTACTGCAACTATCTTACCACCATACTCATCTCTAAGCTTCAATGCTAACTCTATTGCAGCATAGTCCCATGGGTTCAATGTTGTTGGAACTCCTTCACGTATGAGACTACCAGTTCTCTCATCTACTTTTACTGTGGATACTATTGGTACTACGGTCTTCGTTATTACTACTATGTTAAGCATCTACAGGTCTAGAATAGGGGTAAGACACTATTTAACTATTCTTACGAACACCATGCCCGAGATGTTCACCTCCTCTATAACTCCATCGTTGAGAAGCATGTTATATATTGCCTCGTACTTTGTAGGTGCGCGCTCTCTAATGAAGTCCATTATGATAGGTTTAGGTACTGGCTCGCTATCAAACTTCTCTCTCATCTCGTCTACTATCTCCTGAACTGTGAGTCTTCTACATGTGTTTGCTCTTCTACATATGTAGTACTCGTCCTCAGATATGTCATAGTATATCATTACTTCTCTACGCTTCATGAGCTCTCTAGCAATGGTCGTGAAATCTATGTTCTCAGGAGCTATCTCTGACAATGGTATACATTTTCCATCTCCTTGAGATGACACAGCGGCCACGATCTTCTCTATCACTACTCCTAGTAGTGACACTCTTATAACAGTAGCGAAAAATTAATCAAGAGATTGCTTAAAATATCTAGAGGACTAGAGAGAGGTTGAGTAACCATGCTTATAAAAGTTCCCGTCACCGTCATAGTCGGACGTCAGGATAAGGACATAGCATTATGCATATTCGAGGGAAGAAACATAAGCATATCACGATATGTTGACGAGCTTCCTGAACCAGCTATAGAGAAGATATCAGAGCTCGATATAGGAGATGAAGAGATCAGAGGACATGTAGCTGTCACATCGTTTGGTCACTCTACTGTTAAAGCTGTAGATGCTGGAAGTAGCTCAGGAACATGCTACATAACTAGAGGAGGCGATCTAGTAGAGCTTCCAAGAGTCAATCTTAGAAAAAGCTCAATAATGAATAAAGATTTTGGAAGATGGGTAAACGTGTTATCTCTACCCATATTTCTAGAGAACATAATAAACTATGACGATACTGGAAGCATAGTTCTAGCACCGTCAAGACTTGGCGAGAACCTATGTATAACCTTCGGATACTCAGATAGCACCTGTATAAGATTAGTCAAACATTTCATACTTAGAGCAAGAGCATGCGATAGTGGTGCAATGATGACAGTATCCTGTGTAGGAAGGATACCTCAGATACCTCTCGAGATGTGTCTCATAAGAGAAGACAAGTATATACTATTTAGAATATATTTGAATACTCTACTAAGACTTCACACACGATTCAAGATGTTGATAGTAATAGCTAAGGGAGGAAACATAGTGAAGAGATACATAGCAGATAACTTGTCAGACGATCTTACAGAAACAATAGATGAGGCATTTGAGATATTTCAGAACCTGTAGACTCTCCTGAACATGCTTACAAGAACTATTATACATATGGAGAGCAGGACAAGGAGAACATATACTACATATATGAGATCCGTGTTAAACGCAGAGCTGCTCCTAGAGGATCTGGCTTCACGTGTAAGTGAGATGCATGTACCATATAGCTCTCCACTAATGCTGTAGAGTAGTCCCGTATACGTAATGTTGACGTTTACGGAACCTAATATGCTGATGTATAGTATAGTTCCTATATGTCTTCTAAGTAGCTGTCTATAGAACCAGTCAAGTTTTGTACCTTTCTGAAAATCTGCTAACAGTATTATCAATGGTCTATTATTTGATATGATTTTCATTATTTTTATATTTTCTCCCTGTCTAATAACTATGCAGCTCAGTCCTAGGTCATGTACTAGGTATAATGTTGCAGGATTTGCACATACTATGACCACGTCAGGACATTGTCTTCTAATTTCTTTACCGATCATATGAAGATAGTTCTCTAGCTCATGTATTCTATCTTTAAATATTATTAGATCGTTATATGCTGTCTTAGATAGTTGAGGATATTTTTTCTTAAGAATATCTTCAAATGATTTAACAAGTGCTAACATGTTTTCTGGATCAAGCCACCATCCATGTGTGTCAGGTATGTTAGAACCTGGAAAGTATAGTATCTTTAGTCCATTTTTCTCATAGTCTCTTAAATCTACTATGAGTATCCTGTTCCTAATCATCTGTGCAAGTCTGTACTCGATTGGGAAATGCCATAAAGGTACATATATGTCTGATCTTTCGACTATTTTTATCATTGATGGTCTTAAGGGTATGTAGTGAGGATTAGTTTCTCCTGAGAGCAGGACATCTATGTGTAGGATGTCTGGAAATGCTTCATGAAGAGCATATTCTTCTATGGGTACTGTCACAGTAACATTTATAACATATGCATGAGCTATCGTGAGAAGTAGGATAGTTATGAAGAGCAGCATGATACTTCTCAACAGATGATGAGACTCTTGCACGAGCTTCTCTAGGAGACGACTAGGTTAAATATGTGTCTCTAGAGGATTAGTCAGCAGATGGTAGTCATCGCTGTAGAAGAATTGAAGGTTAGCGTTGGAGGTAGAACCATAATATCTGAGGCCACCTTCACGATTCGTGAGCCTAGTCTAGTAGTAGTGATAGGACCTAACGGTGCTGGTAAGACCACTCTACTGAAGACTCTCATAGGTCTTGTAAAACCCGTACATGGATGTATAAGGATATTTGACACTATCGTGCACTCAGGATGTAGATATCCTAGACATGTCAGAAAGCTCATAGGATATATGCCTCAGAGAGATGTAATAAACTATGCAGCACCTCTCACAGCACGTGAGATAATAATCTCAGGAATCATAGAGAACATAGCTATGCCAAGGATCGTTCTTCCAAAGAACATTGACGAGCTTGTGCTTGACATAGCTCAGAGACTGGGTGTAGAGAACGTGTTAGGAAAGTTCTTTGATGAGCTTAGTGGAGGACAGCAGCAGAAGGTTCTTCTAGCGAGAGCTCTCATAAAGAATCCTAGAATCCTCATATTAGATGAGCCTTTAAGCAACGTTGATGAGATAAGTAGGGTTGAAATTTTGGAGTTTCTTAGAGATCTAGTGAGAAGAGAGGGCAAGACTGTTCTTCTTGTTACGCATGATGTTGAGGTAGCAATGAACTGGTCAGACTATGTTCTTCTAGTAAACAATGGTAGAGCAGTACTATATAGTTCTAAGATGGTTGAAGATGTTGATAGTTTTTTAAGACAGTACCCAGAGAAGGATAGAAGAATAATACCCTCTAGATCGCCTTACTGTGCATGAGTCTGATAATCGAGCTCACATGTCTTTCAATTCTCATATCTCTCCTAGCAGGCTTCTCATCAACCTTCACATCTATCTCCAGGTCAGGTTTTCTTGTTGTGACAATATCTCACGCCATCCTAGCATCATTAGCAACATTGTTCTATGTTGCATACATCTTAAACATCTACGTAAGTCCAATACTTACCTGGACAGTAATGCTTGTTACAGCTCTACCTGTATGCGCATTTGTGAGCCATGTTAGATTGTTCTCTGAGAGAGATCTCATTCTCTCTATAATATTTGCACTGATGTTAAGTATTGCAGCATTATTCATGGCTATTCTTCCAGGATTCATGATATCTAGAATGTGGAGTTTCCTGACTGGAAGCATACTTCTAGTCTCACCTATGGATATGACTTTCATATTTATGATCTGTCTAGTATGCTCAACCTTGTACACACTATTCTACAGAGAATTTCTACTGGTATCATACGATTATGAGTATGCTCTAGCTACTAGCATATCTGCAGGAGCTGTCAACTATCTTCTATCTATACTCATATCTATCTCTACTCTAGCATGTGTATATGTGCTTGGGCTCTTCGTCACTTATGCAGTCATGTTGATTCCTGGTGCTGTGCTAGTTAATGCACGTGTTCGACCATCATTATCCATAGTCTTGAACGTTCTCATAATATTTATCACACTTATGATCTCTATAGGTCTCGCCTTCAGATACAACATACCTCCATCAGGACTGTGTGGAGTCATGATAAGCGTTCTCGCTGGACTAGTAATCTTTATACGATTTTTAGCTAAGAAGATTAGGAGGTCTCAGATTTAGCTTCGGTAGTCTTCTCCTGCTCTCTAAACTCTTTCAATATCTCTTCAGCAACCTTCTTCCCTGATAATAGCATTCCACCGAATATGGGCCCCATTCTAGGTAGCTTGTATACTGCTGCAGTAGCCATGCCTGTAGTGTATAGTCCTGGAATAACTTTCTTGCTGTACTTAACTATGAGGTCGTCAGCTAGCTCTGGTATTGCTGGTCCCTCATTAAGTACGTCTACCTTAACATTTAGCTTCTTTGCAGCTATTCTGACGACGGATGCCTCATGTCCTGTAGCATCTACTACTGCTTGAGCTCTTATGAAGAGTGGATCAACCCATAGCTGTGATATGTGTACTGCAGTCCAGTTTATGACTATCCCAGTCACCTTCTTTCTCTCTCTATCTGCGAGAATGTCCTCTACTGTGACTCCTAGGAGAAATTTTGCTCCCGCATTCAGTGCTGCTGTGGCAAGTTTTGCTATTAGTTCTACAGGATCTACTACTAGTACATCCCCGTCCTCTACGTATCTTATGTTGAAGTCTTTCTCAAGTATGTTTTTGAGACTCTTCTGAACTACTACTGCTGGTATTAGCATTCCTCCTCCACCTATTCCTCCTCCAAATGATAATCTACGCTCTACTACTAGTACGTTCAATCCTTCTTTTGCGAGATAGTATGCACATGACATTCCTGAGGGACCAGCACCAACTATGGCTACATCGACCTGTGAGAGGTTCTCGAGTTTTCGAAGTCCGTGTCTCAGTATTGTCTGTGTAATAGTCTTCTCACTTATGCCTTTTAGATCAATCTCCATCTCTTCCAATATATGGTACCTCAAGGAGTCTAATAAGCTGTACTATGTACAGCAATCTTAAATACAGGGTTAAGAACATCTATACTATGCCTCTAAACATTCGAATAGTAGAGCATAGAGCAAACAGCATACTACTAACATGTTGTTCGCTGAATAGAGATGATTTCGGGTACAGGTTAGTATGGAAGGTCACGTCGATAGCTCAGATGGCCGTCGACCTGATATTTTACATATGTAGAAACATAACGAGAGGAGATACCTGCAACAAGATCCTAGATGCTGCAGAGACTCTAAGAAAGCTGGGAGTAATAAGCCAGGACTCTGTCCGAGCTGCAGTAGATCTCCAGAACATGCTCGATACCATGGCTAGACTTGGAGGTCTAGAGCTGGTGATGTATGTTAGAGAGAACCTTGACCAGTTCTCCTGTAAGGCGTCTCAGATAGCGCAGGATCTTCTGACCTTCGTAGACAAGGTTAGACATGGAGAGATAAAGGTAACTCCATAGAGGAAAAGCAGAATAGCCCTATATCAAGTTAGGAGAGACCATAAATGATAGAGGAGATAGTTGTAGAGAACTTCAAATGCTTTAGAAATAGAAAGGAAGTGAAGCTCTCTCAGATAAACATAGTAAAAGGAGATTCCGATAGTGGAAAATCATCGCTAGTGCACGCAGTCAAACTATGTCTCAAAAGCTTCCTACTTGACCCAGTCATGAAAGATCTAGACTACTCGATAGATGATATTAGAGAGCTTCTCCCAGATCAGGATCCTTCAAAGAGACTTCACATACATATGAGAGGAAACATAGATCTACCATATGTACATAAGATGGCTAAGTATGATATAGATATGACGTTATCGGTAAGCGATGGAACATTAAGCACGGGAATAGAGATAGAAGATGCAAAAATTACGAGATCTGAGATGATGCAGGCAATGTTCTCATACATAATAAAAGAGTATAACTATGATAAGTATAGCATAAAAATAGAGGCACACTACCTCTCACACTGCGTATATAATCTCAAAGTAGTGTACCCTAGATTAACGATAATGGATAAAGAGCTCTTCATAGTGCTCTATCAGGACATTCTTCCAAACCTGTTAAGAGAGAACATAAAGATAGTCAACATTTATCAAGGAATAGCGTGCTATAGCGTGAACCCGCTGATAGATGAGCCCTACACGGAGGCCTATAAGATACTTCTTGTAGATCCACAAGTTAAGTATAATGTTAATAAGTTGCTCTCAAAAATCTATAATAGAGACATAGTAATCGATATAAGAAGATTAAAGAACAGAGATGAGTATGTTGTAGAAGATATAGTTACCTCTAGACCAGTCTCAGCTATGAGTACAACATTCAGAAACCTATTAAACATAGTTATAGCAATAGAGTCATCTCCCATGTTAGGAACAGTCATAGTAGATGATTACGATAGAATGATACCTGGATCAAAGATCGTGAATATAACAAACATATTAGCAGAACGTTGTTTAGAAAAGAATGTTCAGCTCATTCTAACAGTGAGCGAGGGGCTTGATGTTGATAGAATGATAAACAATCTCAGTAGCTCACTATCAGAGGATAAGCTTAGCATAATAAATCTCTAAAGTACTACTCTATTGATCTCGTAATATCTATCTACTGGAAGAGGCATAATGTTCACAGATCTCAGACTTAGACTATGGCTAGAGATCTCGTGAGCTAAAGATGATGATAAGTATATCACAGTCTCGTTAAGATTCAGCTTATATAGACGATAGTACTCTATTCTATGTCTCATTCTCTCAGATACATGACTAGTCACTATAAGCTCCATCCTATATCCATAATCTATGAATATGCTTGTCATAAGTGCGGTCTTCGTATATCTTTCCATCACGTCGAGTATAGTTTCGGAGATGTCTATACCTTTCTTCAATTTTTCGAATATGTACATCGTTAGAGCCATGCTGTCTGTAACTTTCTCAGCTAGATGTTCCTTTCCAATATCTCTTAGGATATCTCTCTTCTTTACAGCACCATTATGAGCTAGAACTAGCTTTATCTCACCGTCCTGTAGCATGTATGGATGAGAATGATCTACGCCATGAGGTTCTCCTTGACTTGCTGCACGAATATGAAGAATGATCATTATTTTGTTAGCAACATCGACGTATGATCTTATGAGTGTTCTAACAATATTTTCCTCATCGAACACGGCATTGCTTGATCTTGCATATGCTTCTCCAGATCTGTACCTCACATATATTCCCCAGCCGTCAGGATGAAAGTCGTCTATTCCTGATAAAGTTCCTATAACGTCATGTTTAGATACTCTTAATAAGCTGTCTAGGATCTCTTCTATTATTCTCTTATTTGTTGATCCGTAGTATGCTAATATTCTGCACATATGTTAACATGTTATGGAGGCACATGATTTATAAATTATTAGTAGCTCACGATAGTTCGTCTCATCTTAACAGTGTTTAAGACATTTTGAAACCATGAGCACCCTATTCGGATTACTGTATGTTAGTGTAAGAAACATGCTATTTTAATGCATGTTTCTTACTTGGATGCGTAAGGTATTCTACGAGTACTGCTTAATAACCCAATAGTACTTCTCTGTACAATCCAGACATGGCAATAATAATAGATAACATAATATTGACCACTGCCCTGCTGATACTCACGTTAGGTAAGAAGATACCTCTCGAGAAGGCTGACAACTCAACAGTACTGAGTAATGGTAAGAATGGTGACCTAGTATCTGTAATAATACCTGCAAGATACGAGATCTATGAGACGATCTATCAGACTGTGAGGAGTGTACTATCTCAGACATATGTCCCCAAGAAGGTCTACATAGTTGTAGAAGAGGATGATTCTAGTACTCTTGAGAATGCATTAAAGGTAAGTAAGGTATTTGAAAATGTTGAAGTTATCATAAATAGAGGTCGTAGAAGTAAGGCGGGTGCTATCAACTATGTGGTGAACAATCATGTTGATACTAAGTACGTCTTGATAATAGATGTTGGTGATCTACTAGGACATTCACGCTGTATCGAATCTCTTGTGAAGATTGCAGAGAAGGGATATGACGTTGTGATATCAGCCATGAAAGGGTGTAGAGAGAGTAGGCTCTGGGAATTGTTTCTGAGCTGTGAAGTTTATAAGTGGACTACGATCTCTCTAAGAGTGATAAGGAGAAGATTCGGTTTCTGTCCTCTTCCAGGTACTGGAATCCTCATTCGTGCTGATCTTATTAGACGTCATGGATTTCCTGAGACTCTTGCAGAAGATGCTGCTGCTGGACTATTTCTTAGGAACTCCGCGATAACTCTGGACTCGATACTTGTATATAATATTCCTCCATCTTTGAGGGCGCATCTTAAGCAGAGAGCTCGCTGGATAGCTGGGTTCTTACAGTCGGCTAAGCTTGCTAAAGGTAAAGAGAAGCTTGTATATATTCTACCTTTCGTCGTTGCTTTTCTTACTCCTATCAGCATATTCCTCATGCCTATAATGTACATTCTTCATCCTTACTCTTTTCCCTGGCTCATAGTTGATTTTGTTGCCTTTATGACAACCATAGTATATGTATCCTATCAAGCAATTAAGTACCGCAACCTCAAGCTTCTGCTTCTTCCACTTATCTGGTGGCCTCTGATAGGATTATCCTCCTATCTTGCAGTGTACTATCTCGTTAAGAGGAAGTGGTACTTCTCTCCTAAGCAGGCACTAGTCAGACATATTGAGACGATGCTGCAAACATCGTCTCTACTTCGAACCTTCGACGAAGAAGCTCGGCAAGATTCTTCGGACCGTAAACCTCTGTTGCGTAGTGTCCAGCGATTATTACGTTTATCTTCTCGTTTATTGCATATACCTCGTTATGTTCTTTGACTTCTCCTGTTATTAGAAGATCTATCTCGCCACGTCTAAATCTTGTCACGTAGTCTGAACCTGCTCCTGATACTACTGCTATTCTTCTAACTTTTTCAGGACCGTGTGGTAGAAGTCTCGCATTCTCGTTTATCTTCTCTCTAACTATTGATAGAAGTTCTATTCTATCTATCTCTTTCTCTAGCTCTCCTATTACTCCTATTGGTGGTCCTCTTCTCTCAGGTATCCATTCTATGTCTCTAAGTGAGAGTAGTCTTGCGATTGTTATGTTGTTTCCTATCTCTGGATGAGCGTCAAGCGGTAGATGATATGCAAGAATGTTTATATCGTTCTGAAGTATCTTCTTCAGTAGGTCTCTCAGAGATCCTTCAATTCTACTTTTCACGAGCTCTGCACCTCTACTCCCTCTCATAAGTATACCATGATGTAGAATTATTGTGTCACAGTCCTCTTCTATACATCTATCAAGTACGTTCTCCGTCAAGCTGACTGCTGTCATTATCTTTTTAACATCCTCTCTACCTTCTATCTCTAGGCCATTTATTATGATGTCAATGTCCTCGAAATTCTGTACTCCAAGGTACTTGTTTAGGAACTCAGTGATCTTATGTATGTCAGCCATTATATCAGATAGTTACGTGATTAACCTTATAAACGTGATCGAGCTCTAGAACTGAGCGTTGTGTGAGCTCAGTAAAGCAGCTTGCCAGGATAGGCATACCATTAGCAATGTGCACCCAGCATCCTGATTCTGCGAGCAGATGTATAGATGCGAACGAGGAAGTACAAGAAGCTGTAAAGGACATCATGGACTTCGACTCAGGAGGATTCTGCTGTGACGAGAAGATGGTTGACTACGAGGGAAAGCTGACGCCTTACCATCAGGTTAAATGGATTGCTGAGGAGCTCTCAAGACTAGGCTTCAGAGCAGGTAGAGACTTCATACTTACTCCAAGGCTACCAAATCCAAGGCTTGAGAACCTTGATAGACATCTCATAGTTCTAATATCGTCGTTAATAACAAATCTAGAGGTTCCTGACGCTGTAAGATACGTCATAAATCCAATGACAGGAAGCGTTGACGAGCTACTGAAACTACAGAGAAGATTATGGAACATACAGAAGCTGCTTGAAGATGAGGCTGGTAGAAAGCTAGGTGTAGAGGTCTCAGTGATACCACTAGTAGAGGACGTGGAAGTGATGTTGAACATAGATCGTCTAATCAAGAGATGGCTTGTAGAGACAGTAATGTTCACTGAGCGTGGAGAAGTTAGAATAATGATTGGGAAGTCTGATCCAGCAATGATATATGGACATGCACCATCAATAATAAGCATAAAGATAGCACTATCACGGCTCTGGAAGATAGGTAAGGAGCTGGACATCAAGATATACCCAATAATAGGTGTGGGAAGACTGCCCTTCAGAGGTCATCTAAGCCCAGAAGCGGTGAACGAGTTCGCAGACACGTACAGATGGTTCTACACAGTAACAATACAGTCAGGAATACGCTTCGATATGGGTCCAACAGCAGTCAAGGAGGTGCTGATGAATCTTCAGGATAAGATAGGTAGAGCACCTAGAATATATAGTTCAGAAGAGGAAGAAGTTCTAAAGAAAGCATGTAAGATACTTGTAGCAGAGTACCTCAGGGTAGTCATAAGATTGACAGATAAGATACTGATAATAAACAGCTTCATACCAAAGAGGAGAGATAGAATGGACGTAACAAAATATTCCAGAAGTATTCAAGAAAGTGCACTATTTAGCGAGGATAGAGAACTCATAGAGATCATAGAGGATAGAAACATAATACTTCCACGAGCAATAAACTTCGTAGCAGCATTATACACGATGGGGATAGCACCAACAGTGCTAGGTCTTGGAAGAGGACTTAGAAGAGTAGAGAAAGAGCTTGGAGGCGAGGCCCTGGAGCTAGTTATTAGAGAACTTTCACCAATAATCCATAAGGATCTAGAGTTCGATCTCGCACTTCTAGAACCATCACTAGCTAGAAAATACATGGATAGCAGAGCATTTAAGCTATACATGGATGATATAGAAGAGATCAGAAACATGTTTAATATAGAACCTATAGTAGAAGAGTGGACTGAGAAGCATAGAGAGTTGATAACGCTCTTCTACAAGAACTTTGGAAAAGCAGAAAGCGTGAAATATCTCATAGAGGCAGGAATAGTGAGAGGAAGTCTAGGTTAAGAACAATCGTAGACCATCTCTCGTAAGCCTAAACATTCTACATGTTCCAAACACTGATCTAACATGTTCATAAACCTCATCAATGTACTCCCTCTCTGGAACGATAACTAGTACTCTCTTCTTAACATAGTATCCTATGACAAGTCTTCGAACAATATTCAACTTCTTCTCAATGTTCTCGTCTAGAAAACCTACAAGCTTAGAAAAATTATAAGAACATTCGAGAAAGGTCTCTAGTGAAGGATCATTAAGAATCTTATTAATGTAAAGTTCTGAAAACTTAACAATCTCATTATATCTATCTCTTAACATCTTGTCTGTAGTAATATTCTTCTCGATCTCACTTGTAAGAACATTATAACTACTCCTATAACATATCTTAATTATCTTTCCACCATGCCTGGGAGAGCCAGGTCTTATTCTTACCTCTAGCTCACCCCCGTATAGTTCCGCGATAACATCTCCTAATCCAAGAAGAGACTTCACTTCTGCGAGATGTGCTCTCTCGACTGCTTTATCTATTTCTGAGCATTCATGCATTGCTATACTATATGCTAAACATAATGCAGCACTAAGTCCATAACCTGCACCTAGAGGAGCTGGGCATCTGCACCTCACTACGAACGATCTGCCGCTCCTTTTCAATCTCTTAAGTATTTCTAAATTTCTTAGTTCGATCTCTTCTCCATTTAGCTCTATCCTTCTAACTATATTACTTCGACTATTCTCGTCATATAGTTCTATTTCTGCTTGAAGTCCTGGCTCTATTACTATACCAGCTCCTATAGATCCTGACTCATATTCATCTCTTCTCCAACATATTCTCCACATACCTGTTATATGTAGTGGAATAGTTATTGAACATCTCAGTATCGGTTCAGTGCCCGGGGGAACCTTCTTCATTACTCAGTTCTGGGATCCTTCATCATTAGAAATATTTCTACTCTGAAGTACTTCTCTACTACAAGATTTATTAACTAGCTAATTAAGTAGTTATCTACGAGAGAAGAGATGTCCGTAGACGTGTTTCCTCGTAGATCAGAGGGTATATCTAACCAACTTGAGGAGCTCTCTCGAGAGTTCGTGGCACGATGTGGAAACGAGATAGAGGGTCTAGTCATAACTAGGGCCGATGGTCTAGTCATATATGCCTACAAGGTGAGAGAACAGAAGATGGATGAGAGAGCAATATCTGCGATGGTTACTGCAGCTGTTGGTTCATCGAGGAGAATATTTAGGCAACTTAAGAATGGTAACGTGAGCCTCATACTTATTGAAGGTGACTCAGGTAAGCTCATCATAAGGCCAATAAGCATAGATGGTAGAGAGATATTTATAGGAGTACTAACGCCTAGCGAGGCGAACCTAGGTCTAATATTTCTTGAGCTAGATAGGTATGCTTCAAGAGTCAGAGAAATATTAAGGTGATCGTATGGTCACTAGACTACAGCTTCCTGTCCAGGACATAAAGGATCTAGCAATAACGAGTCTCCTCGTAGCATCACATATAGCGATGGGTGGAGAGACAACATCCTCAATAATAGAGCTTGCTGCAGATCTTGCAGCCAGGTTCGCTGTCGAGAGCGGTATCGTTGAAGATACTAGAGATCCAAAACGATTAATGGACAGCGTCGTGAAAGCGTTAACCCAGAGCAAGATAAGGACAGTCGACTCTATAGACCTCTCCTACAATGGTAAAGAGCTAGTAGTTAAGGTACAGAACTGCGTATTCAAGGGTCTATGTAACTGCGTAATGATGAGATGGGACGTATATGAGCAGATGTTTGGTAAGAGACCCTGTCCTGTCGCATCGTTCCTAAAGTACTTGTTCGAGCATCAGCTTGATAAGAAGATGGATATTGCAAGTGTAGAGTGTAAGGATGGTACAGGAGTGCTAAAGCTAGTAGAGATCTAACGAGTCTAGAAGTCTCCTAGACGGCTCGTGAAGAATATTTTCAATCTCTCTATACTCATCTAGCAGCTTAGTCATAATTCTCGGCAACCTATCTATGATATCTGTCGGAAGTATGTGATATCCTAGCTCCCTAGCTGTTACATCTCCAGCAAGACCAACTATGAAAGCACCAATACATGCTGCATAGAACATGTCGGAGCATTTAGTACATAATGCTGCTACAGCGCCTGATAATACATCTCCTGTACCACCAACAGTCATGGATGGGTTTCCTGTCATATTTATCTTCCATCTATCGCCGTCTGTAACTATGTCTATGTTGCCTTTTAACAGTATTATACCTCCACTACATCTATCTTTCACCTGTCTCATTATCTCTTCAGCTCTTCTCCATGGATTAGTAATTTCTGGAGGATTACTCTTCAGTAGTAGTGAGTATTCTCTTAAGTGAGGAGTAACTACCACGTTCTTCTTAACATATCCTGCAAGGTCGTATCTTGCTAATGCTTTTATGCCATCTGCATCTACTATGACTCTCTTACCTGAGTCTACTAGTCTCTTAAATAGTTCTGCTACGAACGTCATTGTCTGTTCTCTAGTACTTATGCCTGGACCTACGAGTACTACGTCTGCTCTAGTACAGTACTGGTATACTAGATCTATCTGATCCTCGGTGAAATATCTTCCTTCTACTGGAATCACTATTAGGTTAGGAGTCTGTGATCTTATGTCATGTGCTGCAGATCTTGGAGCAATCACTGTCACTATATCTACTCCTAGTCTAAATGCTGTTAATGCTGCTAGTGCAGGTGCTCCCGCAAACTCGTCTGATCCTCCTACTATTACTATCTTTCCATGTTCACCTTTTCGACCTTCTCTTCTTCTCTGCCATCTCAAGTATACTAGATCTCCAGGACCTATAACATGCTCTGCTTCTCTAGGTATTCCAATGTCTACTGTTATGAGTTTTCCAACATATTTTTCTGCTTCTCTGTTCAGCAGTCCTATCTTTGGTCTATGCATTGTTATCGTTACATCTCCTCTAACTGCTATGTCTCTCACAGCTCCTGTATCTGGATCTAGACCGCTTGGTACGTCTACGCATATTTTTAAGGCTTTTGACATGTTTATGAGGCGTATAGCATTATATTGAAGATCTCTTAAGGCTCCTCTTATACCTGTTCCAAGCACTGCATCTACTATTATGTCAGGCCAGGTTACTATGATATCCATCTCTGAGTATAGGTCAAATGTTGTAGTGATCTCGTAGGTTTCTATTCCTATGAGCTTAGCTATCTTGAAGTTCTCTCTAGCTATCTCTGATCTAGAGTCCTCAATCTTGCCTAGTACTACGAGTTTTACTTCTCTATCATGCTCATGAAGGTATCTTGCTGCTACTGCTCCATCTCCACCATTATCTCCTAGACCACATATGACTGTTATCCTTCTTTTATCAGGAAAGTTCTCTATTATGTATCTTGCTACCTCTCTTCCAGCATTCTCCATTAGAAGTCTTCTTGGTATACCAAGATATTCACAGTTCCTATCTATCATGTACATCTCAGTGGTTGTTAGTGCTCTCACTATGAGGATACAAGCGTAACGCATTTATTTAAGCTAGATCTCTAACAAGCGAGTGCTCTGGCTCCTCATCTATGCTGTACTCTGTGTAGCAGTTCTTGTGCTAGTCCTAGCTATAGGTCTCCTAGTGACTAGAAAGCATGGAGGCTTAAAGCAGATAAAATCGATGAGGTTCGAGGCTGGTAATCCGCCCATGGATAAGGTAAGGAAGAAGCTCATCATGCAGTACTTTGGCTATGTCTTCATGGCTGTATGCTTAGAGTGTGTTACATTATACATGCTTGTATTATCAGCCTGTAGAGGCGTTCTACAGCTAGTATCAGTTCTTGCACCATGTCTACTTCTTCTTGCTCTAGCGATATTAGTAGGTTTAAGATATGTTACTAAGCTTGAGGAGTGGTTATGAGGCTTGTAGATAGGGTACTAAGATGGGCTATAGGATACTCACTATGGCCAGTACATCTAGTAACCGCCTGCTGTGGAGTAGAGTTTGCTCACGTATTTGCACCAGGTTTTGATGCTGAGAGACATGGTGTTCTACCAATGCCAGCTCTTAGACAATGTAATATAATGATTATAGAAGGCACAATCAGTCTAAAGATGGCTAAACATGTTAGACTAGTATATGATCAGATGCCTGAGCCCAAGTACGTCATAGCTATGGGATCCTGTGCATCAAATTACGGAGTCTTCTCAGGAAGCTATCACATAGTTAGAGCATGCGACGTGGTTCCAGTAGACATCTATGTTCCAGGCTGTCCTCCACTACCGGAGGCTGTCTTGAGAGCCGTAGTTGAGCTTCAGAGAAAAGTCATAGATAAGGCAAAGAAGATTGATAGTGAAGAGGTTAGAAGTAGGTGGATAAGATTCAGCTTGTTCACAATAGAGAAGGTTGAGAAGCTCTCAGAGAACGAGAGATTGATAAGCCTTATAGTAGGTCCTCAACATCCTGGAAGTGGACATTTCAGGTTTGTCATCTTTCTAGAAGGTGACATAATTAGGGACGTAGAACCAGATCCTGGATACGTTCATAGAGGTGTCGAGAAGATAGCAGAGCAGAGGCATTACATCTCTATAATTCCAATGCTTGAGAGAGTCTCACTGACAGATCCTATAAACATAGTACTACCCTATGTTCATGCAGTAGAGAAGTTACTAAACATCGATGTTCCAGAGAGAGCTAGAGCTATCAGAACATTGCTAGCAGAGCTCTCAAGGATAGGTACGCATCTATACGATCTAGGAATACTATCAATAATGCTTGGTCACAGCACAGGATACATGTGGTGTTTCGAAGCTAGAGAAGGAATATGTGAGATATTTAGTAGATACTCCGGATCAAGACATGCACCAACATGCATAGTACCGGGAGGTGTAAGATATGAGATGCGTGATGACATTCTGAGGATGGTCGAGAAGTATGTAGAGTTCTTAGAGAGGTGGTTAAGATCTTTTAAGAACATATTTGTAAATAATGCAGCAGTTAAAGCTAGGCTAAAAGATGTAGGAAAGATATCACGTGAAGATGCATTAAAACTCAACTTAGTTGGTCCTAATCTTAGAGCTTCAGGCGTGTTCTATGATGCTAGAAGAGAGCTAGAGTATGAGTACTATGGTAATGTTGAGTTCGAGGTTCCAGTCCTCGATTCTGGTGATGCCCTTGCACGAATGATGATTAGAATACTAGAGATAGAGCAGAGCATGAGAATAATAAGACAGATAATAAAAAACATGCCAAAAGGATCATCAATATCTGAAGATCTTCTAACAATATCGAAAGAGCTTGGAATAGATGTAGAGAAGCCAAATAACGTTCTTAGAATACTAGCTAGAACAGTCCTACCTAGAGGCTACTCAGAAGCCTACGTTGAAGCTGCTAGAGGATTAACATACGTGTACGTCATATCTCGAGGAGACTCGGAAAACATATATAAGATGAGGATTGTGACACCATCATATTTCAATCTTCTAGGAATGATGAAAGCAATGATAGGATACAGGCTTGCTGACGTACCTGCCATATATGGCAGTTTTGGTCATTTTCCACCAGAGTGCGATAGATAAATAATCTCTCGAGTCAAGATGTAGAGATGAACTATATAGTACCTCTCATTGTGTCTACACTATGTATAGTATCTCTATACAGCATAGCGAAGGTGAGAGACAATGTTATAGCAGCATTACTTCTTCTCGTATCAGCACTCTGTGTAGGAGCACTAGCCTACTTATCTATGAATATTCTTCTCACAATTCTAGTACTAGTCATATATGTCGGTGTAGTGATAACGTTTATCGTAGTAGTAGCATCAGCTGTAGAGTCTGTGGAGCCGATGTTTGATAAGAAGCGCGTAGTAGCATCAGTGGTATTAGGCTTATCTCTCGGCTTGATGTTAGGAACATTTATTAAGTATCCATGTGTTAAGTATAGCAGCTCATCTTACTCAATCTCAAGCATCATAACAGCAATGTTAAATAATGTAGAATTCAGAACTATCACGATACTCATAATAGTACTCACGGTAGTAATGTTTTTAATAGTAATACAACTGTGCCGAAGAGGGATCACGAAGTGAACAT
>JAADCU010000102.1 GCA_013154355.1 Thermoproteota archaeon
CAATCAAAATACTTAGTCGGTTGCATAGCATATCCAGTTTTGAATTATGTCCAGGAACTCTAGCAAACAAACGCGGTGACTATGGGGCCGGAGCCCCATAGTCACCGCGTTTGTTTGCTAGAGTTCCTGGACATAATTCAAAACTGGATATGCTATGCAACCGACTAAGTATTTTGATTGTAAGCTAACGATTGATAATAAAGACTATAGCACTTATATTAACGAAATCTACATAAACAATAACTGGCTTAATCCTTATCCTAATATTACCTTAGTTGGTGATATTGACTACATGGATATCATCCAGGATAAGATATTTGGTAAAGCTGATATAAGACTTGACTTTATTACATATGGACCTAGGAATAATATATTAGATTCAGTCTCTTGTGATCTAGTCTACCTTCATGACACTAGTATTATTCCATCTAGGCCTAATAATCCTCAATTAAACAAGGTCAAGATGTTTCCTAAATATTATCAGATAACGGTATTTCCAAAGAGGGCATTATCAGCAGCTAGTTCCTATGTTAACTTAGTTAAGCACCATACCTCTCTTGATGATGTCCTAGTTGACATATGTAGCCAAGTTAACCTTGATTGTAAGAATCTAACTAATGTAGGATCAAGTCAAATACTAGACCAGGTTCATATTCCTTGTCAAAGTTTCATTTCAGCCATAGAAGAGCTTATTTCTATATACGGACTAAGTGAAAATGCAATTGGTTGGTTCATTACAATGGATGGTACATTTATTATAGCTGACATTAACAAGCTATCTAAGACCTGGTCTAAGAAGATTAATATATTCTTGTCTAGTGAAACTAGTTCATATCATGAGCTTAAGACTCATGGTCTTGATACTGCTGAACATGATCATAGCTATATTATTAGAACTGACATTAGTGTAGTGAATGCATTACAAACTAATAATACATTACTCAGATATAAGCAGAAGATTGGTTATTTACCTGATGATAAACTTTATGATACTGAAGAAACTACTCTAACTAGTTTAGCTAATAATGCTATATCTCCTACTAGTCCAGAATTTGCTGATACTGAATCTAACATTGTTAGATGGAATGTTGGTAATGACATTGTGTCTGTTAAATCTGTTCTTGCTTCAGAACTATTAAGATCATATATTATGTCAGTTGCTTTAACTGATGTTACCAATTTCAAGTCTCTTTTATTTGATCCTAGTACATATACATTTTTGGTAGATTTACAAACGTCTAACGCCGACTATGTTCCCGTAACTGGATTATATTTTATAGAAAGATCTGATTTGACTTGGGTTAAGAAACAACAACATCACTGGGAGGTAATGGCTAGTATATTAATCACTAGAACATCACCAACAAAGGTATAGGGTTATGAATCCAATAAGATATGTTCAGTACAAATATGCTCATAAGGTTCTTTGTAATATAACAAGAGCATGTAAACCTGACAAAGTCACTAACATAGAGCATTTTGTTTATAAGACTCTTAGACATCAACTCCTCACTACTGATGCTCTTGTCAATATTAGTACTCTCATAAATATCTTAACTAGAAGGGAACATTATTCAATTCATGGTATAGGTGGTCCATTACCATTAGGACCTGTTATTGGTAGTGCTTGTGTGTTAGAATTGTTAGAGCATAATCTCTATACCTTTGCCGTTACTAAGAGGACAGATAGTCATTATAATATAATGTACTTTCCTAACATTATAGGTCCCATGCAAAGTGCACATAAGGTGGTGTTAGTATCAGACTGTTTGGATGAAGATCTATTAAGCAGTTACTTTAGATGTATCAATGCGAATATATTCGTTACCAGAATCATAACTGTAACTAATTTACTTGAAATTGACTACGTAAAGAAAGAATTAGCCTTTGACAATATCGATATCTTAATCCCACTTGCAGAGATCCTAGACTAACATAGATATCCCTCAACTTCAGGTCAACACATCTCAAAAGCTCAAGGAGATCAAAACGGTGTCTGCAAATAACTCTTGGCAAGCTCTGCTTGAAAATAGATTCAGTAGAAATTTTGGTGGCACTAAACAGGGAGTTGCCGATCCCTACATTAGTGGTTATTTCTGGGCTTATTGGACAGATTTGCCACCCGCATTAACAAAGTACATTCCTTATAATCTTCAGACAATTGCAACCGTTCTTACAGCATCATGTGAAGCAGTTACTACTCTACCTGAATACACTCTCAACAAGGCATCTATTACAGCACTAGCAGGTCTAAAATACAATGTACCAAGTAACGTAGATATTGGGGACTCTATTACTACTAGACATAGAGAGTTCTCAGGTACACCTATCTTCCACATTATTAGGGGATGGTGTACTATGATTAGAGACTACAGAACTGGTGTTGCTAAGATAGAAGGTGATGAATATACTAAGTCCAATTATGCTTGTACAATATTCTATTGGACTACTAAACCTGATGGTAAGACTATTGAGTTCTGTATGTGCTGTACAGGATGCTTCCCAACAAGACCTAACGAAGGTAACTTTGCTCATGATGTTGGAACCAACGATACAATAGCACCTGAAATTGAATGGAACTGTGATATTGCTTATTGTAATGAGGACTGGGTATTGAATAAGTGCAATACTCTATCTCAAATTATATTCAAAGATACAAGTATACTCTACTCCAGACGTGAAGGCGTCTAAGGAAGCAATCTTTAGGAGGTATATATGATTTTAGTTTATGACGAATACGATGGTGTGATGTTAGAAGGCGATAACCATTACGCCTTCAGTAAGTCTCTTAGGAATAAGATAGAGAGCAGATCTGCTAGGGAGAAGATGCCTGCTAAATGGTTTCTTGATCCCAAGAATAGAAAATTCCCCTATGTAAATCCAGATACTAAGAAACCTGACTGTCGTCTCATTAAGGCAGCTATGGTCAGGAGTGGTGGTGGGAATAAAGCTCATAAGAAATTCCCTCAGATTCATGCCAAAGCAGTTGCATTGTGGAATAAATATTGTTCCAAGAAGAAGAAAGAATCCTTTGATGCAGATATTGATTATGCATTAACTGATCCAATGTTAGAGGATTTCGATCTTGATCTCGATGATGTAAGCTTCGAAAGTGATTTTGACTTTGATGACCTTAATCTTGAAAGTGATTTCGATGATGGTCTTAACTTTGAAAGTGATCTTGATCTAGATCTTATGGAGAGTGATATGCTTCTCGGTTCAAATGATGCTTATTATAGCGCTCTTGATGTCAAGATGGAAGCTCTTGACAGACTAGAGAGGAAGATTGATACATACTTTGCATTCTTAGAAGGTGAATACAAACCTAAGGGTGATGCATTCCTTGAATCAGATATAGATATAGATGATGTTGTTGATGATACAGCTCTATTAGAATCTGAACTTGATATGTTAGATGCAGAAATAACATTAATGGAAATGGAAACTTCACCTCAGGGAGAGGTACTTCTCTAATAGGATATAGCCAATGAGTGGACCTGGAAAGATAACTAAGAGGTGGTTAGATCTTGATCCTACATCAACCGATTCCCTAACTGCTTCTGTAATTCCATATGATGATTCACTGTCAATAAAGGAGGCCATAGACAGTAGGGGTGGTCTCGGTGTTACTGAGATGTTGCAGTATGAGTTCCTGCTATCTATGGCTCCCTATAAATATTGCTGGTTTGATACATTTATTCATACTGACAGTGTAGATTCAGCAAATACTAATGCTACTTATAACACAGAACAGACTTGTTATGATGGAGTAGCAGGATCACAATTACAAACTGTCAATTTACTAGCTAATGATACTAATACATACTACTCCTTCTTCTTTGTCATGAGGACAAGCGATGATAGTCTCATCAATGCTTATTATAGTATTGATGGAGGCACTACGTGGAATGCTGTCTCTAATATGACAAAGATAGTTACAACCTTTAGCAATAACCTTATCTTTAGGTTTAGCTATCTAGGAGTAGCTAGTGTATATTCTTATGGTGTATTATATGGACAAGAGCAAGTTTCATATACTTCAGATGTTCAAGCATTTCAGTATATGACAGTTGCTAGTGATCATACTGCTCCATATCAATTAGTACTGCCTAACAATATGGTATATACTAAGGATGGTAAATCCTTAGAAGTATATCTCAATAGGGTCAGATTAGCAAACGGCTACGATTTTAAAGAAATTGATAATAGAACAATTGAACTTGAAATAGATCTGAAGGCTGGCGATACATTATTATTTGTTCAGAGATATGGTGTTGTTGATAATAGTATAGAGAATCAACATCGCCTTGATTATGAACATAATGAAATAGGCCAGCATATATTTAAAGATCTAGCTACAGGTAAGTTATATAGACTTGTAGTCATTAACGGTGCAATTTCATTATTACCAGCATAGGTGAGATAGAGATATGCCAATAAC
>JAADCU010000039.1 GCA_013154355.1 Thermoproteota archaeon
TCATCGGTTTTGCCGGTCATCACTTTATCAGCCCACTGGCTTCTTTAATCATCCTTGATATATGTTGTTGTTGGGTATTTATCTCTTATCTTCATATTCTACAGCTTAGTCCGTCTGGCTCACAGTTGCATTGTATTTCTTGTTCGTTTCCTGCGTAGTCTGTTATGAAGCATCTACATGATGTTGCAAGTATGGGTATGTTATCTCTTCCGTAGAGATTCTTGAAGAACTTCCATTTATATCCTCTGACTCTTCTATCCCAGAAGTTTGATGCTGTGCATAGTCTAGACATGTATAGGCAGTGTGGTAGTTCTATGTCTATGTTCTCATCTCTTGGCTTAATGAAGTATCCTTCTGATACTGAACCATCGGGATAGTATACATCCTCTATATAGTAGTACTCTACCCTATCTCTATCATACATCTCTAGAAGTCTATCTAGCTCCTCCTGTGAATCAACTTCGATTACTGCTCCCCATACTTCATCTGTTCGTGAGCCAGTATGCTCTAACGTGAGTACTAGGCCGAACCTGCTGTTTCTTGCTTTGAAGATTCTTCTGAAACCTATCACATATGCAGGCCACATCTTCTGATCAACAAGTCTCTGTGCTGTTCTCATGCTTGAGTCTCCGTAAAGTAGCCAGGATACTAGGGTAGGATCGCAGAGAATATCGTACACGTAGAGGTATAGTGGAGGTTCAAGTCTGTCTACTCTGGATATCTTACTCATCTTGTAGAAGAGATCACGCTCCTATTAATTTTAAACTGTAGCAACCGTCTACTCTACTGGTTGTTCTGTCTTTCCTAATGCTTTTCTTACAGTCTTCCCGTTGGGACATTTGAAGAGTCCTATTATGACGCCTTTTCTTCCCTTTGGTGCGAGCACCCATGCTTTGACTGGTTTCAATTTGAGTATCTGACCGTCACAGTCTACCTCATATTCACGTTCTAGGTATGGTGTCAAGTCGATAGGCACGGTTATCTATCCTTGTCTTGCCATATAAATCCATCTCGTTATTTACAGGATAAGAGTGGTTAAGAACGTTCTCTTCCATCGTTAGTTATCATACTTTTTCACATTTTTGACGACCTTGTATGGTTAGGATTTTTCTCTTTCGCCACAAGTTCAGAACTTGCTCGATATTCTATACTTGTGTATTATATCTCTCGCTTTTTCCCTCTTTTCACGAAGTTCATGTAGGAATCTTACAATGTGCTCATAAAGCATCTTCTTGCACTCACCACATATCAACTTACCTGATCTACAGTCCTCATATATCTTCCTCACTAGATTATCATCAGGAACATAGGCCATGAAGTACCTATATACGACACATATGTCAGGATTACCTCCAAGCTTTCTCTGAAGCTCCTTAGTAGGCTGACCACCTGTGAACGCGTTCATTATCTTTCTTCTAACAGTCTCATCATCATCATTTATGTATATTGCAGTCTCTGGTCGAGAGGCACTCATCTTCTCCTCACCAGTGAGTGCAGGAACAAACTTACAGTATAGTGTACATGGTTTAGGATAGTTTAACCTATCAGCAATATCTCTAGCAAGTCTAAAATACGGATCCTGATCGATGCCTGCTGGTATAAGTACAGGAGCTTCTTCACGATAAAGCTCTGTAGGTAGAAATGCTACAGATATCTGCAATGTTGGAAAGAAGGCTGCACCAACGTTTGTAGAATCTGTAAAACCAAACGTATGTTTAACAGTTGATAATGTTAAACATTTAGCAACCTTGACAGCTATCCTATATAGGTAATGTATGTCCTCTGTATCTATTATAAGATGAAGCTGCTCTGGCCTGAAACCTAGAGCTATCAACGTGAGAGCATTATCATATGCATACCTGTTAGCAACCTCAAGTGGGAGATCTCTTACAAGGAACTTCTCATCATCTGTCATCTCAAAGAAGAGCTCAACATTAAACCTATCACATAGCCATTTAGTAAACATCCAGGGAAGAATATGACCAAGATGTAGATCTGCGCTTGGTCCACGACCTGTATATAGTGCCCATCTCTGACCTTTCTCTATACGTTCTATTATTGTTTCTAGACCTCTATGAGCATAGAAGAATCCTCTTCTTAACAGGTGATGACTATCTCCAGCAAGCTTCTCTATCTTTCTGATATCATCCTCTGTCAATAGTTTTACACCAAACTGTTCAGCAAGTTTTCTATAGTCAACTCTACCCTTTACTTCCCATGGAGTGACTGTGAAGGTCTGGTCCTGTGCCACAATAAGTATCCCTCTAGACCTATGTTAACACATATTTAAGTGATTCTACTCTTCAAGTCTCGCGAGAACATCTCTCATAATAATGTCAAAGTTCTTAATAAACTCTCTATAAGTAACAATACTGTTTAACTCTATAGGTTTAAAATCACATGTTCTTAAGAACTCTCTCTCTAACATTCCAATAAGATTTACAAGACGTAGCTTACCTATCATCAGCGCCTCATTAGCGATCTGTATAAGAGTATCAATGTTCTCTCTTCTTATAACCCATTCACCATCTATGATTATTGGAGTATCTATCCTATCATCAGCTTGAACTTCTACAACAACTTCACCATACTCTCTTAAAGATATCACACCACTATGCTTAAAACCAACACTCTGAGCTATCCTAAGCAGTTTTAAACCAACATCTAGTGACCTAGCAGAGAAATGTATTATAGGTGCTCTAACGAGAAGCCACGCATTTTTTGGACGGTACTTATCAATAACTTCTAATATCTCTCTCGTGACTACAGGTCTATGCCACTTAGCTAGAAACTTGAACTCGTGACTACTCTTCACCAAGCTTAAACGTGGTGCTTCTGCAAGTATGATACGTCCACTACAGCTACTTGTTGTAAAAACTTCTCTACATTTCTCATTGAACTTAAATAGGAAATCCTTAATATCAAAATCTACAAGACCTTTCTCAGCTTCTTCGATAAGTCTCCTATAGAATACTTCACGTCTCTGCTCTATCGTGCTCACAGCATGCTTATAATCTATTAAGAGAAATAAAAACATGATTATCATGAACTACATAGATGCGTCAATATATGATAAGATATTCGAGGATTTTTCAGAAGAGGACTCTAGTTATATAGAAGAAATATTGAAAAGAAATAAAATAAGAGAGAATGATATAATAAAAATCTTAGATATAGGTTGTGGAACAGGAAGGATAGGTAAGATACTTTCAAAGAGATTCTACATTATTGGACTAGACATAGACAGAGATATGCTAAACATAGCAAAATCAAGGATAGACGTAATATGTTGTGACATCTCTCTCATACCGATCAGATCACGCTCAATAGATCACGCATACTCCTGGCTAGCTACTCTGAACTATCTCACATATACAAAGTTGAGAGATCATGTAAAAGAGATGAATAGGATCTTTAAAGATTCTTCTATATACATAATAGATATGGTGCTAAATGGATTCAACGATGATTACTATGAAGAATACTGGAAATTTAAGTATTGTGAAAAAGAATGCTTATTCAAGTACTATGTCAGGAAGATAGAGAGGAATATATGGTTAGAGACTTTTATAATTAACTGTGATAGTTTTAGCATAAAGAGGTCTTTCATAATATATGTCCCATCTTATAGCAGATTTAGAGATATTGTTGATAAATATTTTAACGTTATAATGTATAGACCGTTTACTTTCAATGTGACTAGTAGACCTGCTGGTAGATGTGTGATAATTCTGATGAGAAAAGGAGTTAGGAGAAACTCTTTTATAAATTAAGGAAGCACAATATACATAACATGAAGCTAATTGGAAATTTAACCAAGAAGGATAACCTATGGATTCTTCAGATTCCCCGACCCGTGCTTAAGGTTGCTGAGCTTAATGGTATCAAGATAAGTAGTAAAGTTAGGGTCAGGATACGTATATTCGATAACAATGGATCAAGCATAGAGACAGATGCTAAAGTTCAGACCTATGGTGGAGATGTCTGTTATCTAATAATTCCTCAACAAGTAGCACAATCTCTCAAGAGTAGGAGAGGAGAAATCGTGTTTGAAGTTCTCGACTAAGCCATGCCTATTAGTGATTATGAGAGAATATTTAGGGAGAAGGCTCCACTAGTATGCTGGTGCTCATCATGTAATGTTCCTCTTCTTAGAAATAGAAGATGTAACATATGTGGGGAAAATGGTTTTATTGTGAGAGGCATAGCATATCCTAGAGATGTAAGATACTGCTTCAATAATGATAAGAAGATAATTGTTGAGGCAATAGAATCTACGTACGGAATATCTAGAACAGATATAGAGGATCTTCTAATATCGATGGATGA
>JAADCU010000042.1 GCA_013154355.1 Thermoproteota archaeon
AAGAAGATGCCCACAGATCATACCATACGAACAGAGACGCAGAAGAAGATAATCCTCTACATCACTTCATATTCTTTCTAAGCAAGAGCTCGAGAAGCTCATCTATATGTCTAAGAACTATCACCATAGTCTTCCGATCCTCAGAAATCTCATAGCACAATCTTTCTATCTTTTTATCAATGCTCTCTAACCTACTATCAATCCTATCTAACCTATCAATAACATAGTCCATCTTTCTATCAATGTTCTCCAATTTCTTATCCATTCTATCAAGCTTCTCACTAATCTTATCTAACTTACCATCAATCCTATCTAGCTTATTGTTTATTCCGTCAAGTTTCTCATTAATTATATCTAACTTTTTATCTATCTTATCTAACTTAGAATCAATATTGCTCACATTGTTAGAAAGTTTATCTAACTTCTCACTCATGTTTTCTATTTTTGATATTGAGTAAAATTGAAGAAGAAGTACTAGATCATCCTTCTTTAACTTACCTTCTACATAAAGTTTGAACATGTCTAACATTGATAATCCTCCTCTAATCGCTAGTTCTATGAAGTTCGTTATCTCAGACATAGTTTTCTATTGTCGTACGTTGTTTATATATTTTGTTTCTCTTTCCATCATCTTGCTACCTTAAGATTTTCGTATTAAATTATTTTGAAATTGCTTTTCTCTTTATTCTTATTTTTGTATTTATTCTCTATTAACGTAATGTTTATTAGAGCTTCACGTGCTCACATGATGATGGATTATTTTAGAAGACTTTATCCTGACGTTGACGTATTTGAGGTTGAAGTTCTCTCTGCTTCTGATATAGATCTTCTAAATATATGTAGATTACTTGGTCTTGGTCTTAATTTAGATGAGCTTAAGCATGTTAAAGCATACTTCTCTAAGATTGGTAGAAATCCTACCGATGTTGAGCTTCAGACAATATCTCAAGTATGGAGCGAACATTGTTTTCATAAGACGTTTAAAGGTGTTGTAAAGCTTCCTGATGGTTCTGAGATCAGGAACATGCTCAAGACATACATAGCTAAGGTCCTAGACGAGCTTCATCCAAGCTGGGTCATATCTGCGTTTGAAGATAATGCTGGAATTGTAGAGTTCGATGAAGATTATGGTATAGCTGTGAAGGTTGAGACTCATAATCATCCATCAGCTATAGAGCCTTTTGGAGGAGCAGCAACAGGTGTTGGAGGTGTTATTCGTGATGTTCTTGGAGTCTGGGCTGACCCAATAGCTCTCATAGATGTACTAGGCTTCGGTCCTCTTAATTATCCCGAAGATAGACTTCCAAGAGGGATAAAGCATCCAAGACTAATATATAGAGGAGTAGTGTCAGGTATCGCTCACTATGGTAATAATATGGGTATTCCTACCGTAGCAGGAGCGGTAATATTTGAAGAAGGCTATGTAGGAAACGTAGTAGTATACTGTGGCTGTGTTGGAATACTACCAAAGAACAAGTACATAAGAAAGGTGAGAGAAGGAGACTACCTCATAGTTGCTGGAAACAGGACTGGAAGAGATGGTCTACATGGAGTAGTCTTTGCATCAGCAGAACTAACTGAGGAAAGCGAAGAAGCACATAGATCAGCTGTACAGATACCTGATCCCGTAGTTGAGGAGTCTCTGAGAAGAGCCATAGCTAGAATACGTGATGAAGAGCTTGCACATGGCATAACTGATCTAGGAGGTGGTGGTCTATCATGTGCGGTATGTGAGACAGCTCACAGATATGGACTAGGAGCTGTAGTATGGTTACATAAGCTACATCTTAGAGACCCAACACTCAGACCATGGGAGATATGGTTATCCGAGAGTCAGGAGAGAATGCTCATAGTCGCTCCACCTAGATTCATACATAGGATAATTGAGATATTTAGAGAGGAGGAGCTTCCATTCTCAATTGTAGGTAGGGTAGTAAGTTCGGGAAAAGTAGAAGTATACTATAGGAAGTACTTAGTATGTAACCTGGACCTCGACTTCCTATTCAATCCTCCGATAACTATCAGATATGCTGAGCCTAGGAGAGCAATCTTAGAGGAGCCTAACATTCCTGAGCCTGATGATTATGGACAGACAATACTTGACTTGTTGTCTAGTCCTAACATATGTTCAAGAGAGGATGTTGTAAGAACATATGATTTTGAGGTTGGTGGTAGAACAGTGATAAAGCCATTACATGGATGGTATGGAGGTCACAGTGATGGTGTAATAATTAAGCCATTACCACACTCATGGAGAGGAGTAGTAATAAGTGTTGGCGTGAAGCCGAGATACAGCAAGATAAGTACCTTCTGGATGGCTGCAAGCAGCATAGATGAAGCAATACGTAATAATGTAGCAGCTGGTGGACGTAGAATAGCTCTACTAGACAACTTTACATGGGGTAGTCCAGAAAAACCTGACAGAATGTGGGATCTAGTAGAGGCTGTTAAAGCATGTTACGAGTTTGCTAGATATTTTGAAACTCCCTTCATCTCGGGTAAGGACAGTCTCTATAATGAGTCTCCTCTTGGACCTGTAACTCCTACATTGCTTATAACTGCTATAGGCATAATTCCTGACATAAGAAAGGCAGTATCAATAGACTTTAAGAAGAATAATAACTATATAGTGATCATAGGTTTAACGAGGAAAGAGCTTGGTGGAAGTGAGTATTATGCTCTTAGGGGAGTACTTGGTTCATCAGTTCCGAAGGTATATAAGGATACTGCTAAGAGGATAGTTGAGACAATAGTCAAGCTGATAGACGAGGAGTTGATAGTTTCCTGCCATGACGTCTCAGATGGCGGTGTAGCTGTCACTATCGCCGAGATGGTCATAGCTGGAAGACTTGGAGCAGAGGTAGATGTTAGAAAGATACCTTACGAAGGGGAATTCAGACCAGACTACGTGCTGTTTTCAGAATCTAATACTCGCTTCATAGTTGAAGTTCCAGAAGATAATCTGAGCAGAGTCTTACAGATTCTGAAAGATGTTCCTCACGCAGTTATAGGTAGAGTGATAAGAGAGCCTAGACTAGTAGTCAAGAACGGAGATAATATACTTGCTGATCTCGGTATAGGAGAGCTTGACTCAGCTTGGAGAAGACCATGTTTCGAGAAGTATTTCAGATACTGTTAATGCCCTAGCACGAGTGCTAGTACGATCACTAGTCCTACCGTGACAGACGACATCAACATGCATAGTTTTACTAGGTCTTTTCTCTCTAGCTCGTTTTTATACATTAGTCCTAGTAATCCAAGAACTATGCTTCCACTTAACATAGTTAATGGGAGAGCTGTTCCTGGAACTATGGATCTCAGGGTCAGATATAGTAATATTAGCAGTAGCCCTGTTAGTGGTGATAATGAGTGAGCTATAGTGCATATTACTATACTTACCTTATACGCTTTCTCAAGCATTGTTCCTTTAAGAGGTCTAAGAATAGTTCTTTCTATTCTCCTTATCTCGCTAGCTCTCTCCAGAAGCTCTGCTTGAACAGTGTTCCATGCTGATGCTAAAGCTACTCCAAGAAGGCTGCTTAATCCTGATGTCCATAGTATGCTTGATGATAGGTTCTTGAGGTCTACTGCTATTATTGCTGCTAATGCTACAACTATGCCATCAAACATTCCTAACGTGATGTATCTTCTCAACTGTGGTACTGCTTCAGCTGTTCTGAGGTATGTTCTTATTTTTTCAAATATGTTTAACATTCTATAGAGCTTTCTCTCCCCTCTCTCCTGTCCTGATCCTGATGGCATCGTCTAGGGTGAGTATGAATATCTTTCCATCACCTGGTCTTCCTGTCCATGCTACCTTCTGTATTATGTTTACTACCTTCTCAACATATCTGTCAGGTACTGCTATCTCTATACGTACCTTAGGTAGAAGCTCCATGTGGTACTGTATTGGTCCATGCGTTATGACTAGTCCGCCCTGCTCTCCTCTACCTCTGACCTCGAACACTGTCAGTGGCTGTATTCCATTGTCTTGTAGAGCCTTCATCACTTGTGGAAGCTTCTCTGGTCTTATTATTGCTATTATAAGCTTCATCTAGTGCCTCACTGCACTATGTCTCAGAGGCTTATTAGTTTTGTCATATACGAAACATC
>JAADCU010000083.1 GCA_013154355.1 Thermoproteota archaeon
TTCGTGAAATAACACCACAAGTAAAATCAAAAATAATACACATACAAGCACACGGATACACAAAACAAGAACAAACAACATACGAAGAGACTCTAGAAGCAATAGCAGGACTATGTAAGAAGAGTAAGAGTAAGGATGAGAACTCTATCAATGTGATAGGATTTCGATGTGATCTACCTCACTGGAGGCAGGATCTAGAAGAGATCGCTAAGATCCTTAAGGAACAAGGTGTTAAGATAAACGTTATTGTACCATGCTCAAGCTTTAAAGACGTTGAGGAAAATATTGGAAAGGCCTGTCTCAACGTTGTACTAGGAGGTGATGGAATTCTAATGGCTAGACGACTTGAGAAGGAGCTTGGAGTACCTTACATTGTTGTACCCTATCCATACGGTGTTGAGAACATGAGACTCATGATTGAGGAGATATGTAGAGAGCTAGGTAAGAATCCGAACCTAGAGGTGATAAATAGAGAGCGGGAAAATGCTTTAAGTATCATTAAAGATCATTACACGTATATAGACGGAGTATATGGTTCGCTTCTATGTTGCCTAATAGGTGATCAATCAAGGGTCATCTACATGGCTGAGACCATAGAGAATGAGCTTGGGATGCCTGTTGAGTTCGTTGTTGTGCGTTCGAGAAATCCATTCTATTCTATTAACTCGAGGTTCGAGATAATGTATGAGATAGATTTTAATGAGTTCATTAAGAATGTTGTTGAGAGAGATGTTGATGTTGTGTATGGTTCAACATTTGAGAGAGTCTTATCATCTAGATATAATAAGGCTCTTGTTAGAATATTCTACCCCACGTTTGATGAAGTAGTACTGACTGATAAGCCTCTAGTTGGTCCTAGAGGATTACTTACAATTTTTGAGAAGACTCTTAACGAGATCATGCGTTGTCAGGAGAGGGCAGAGGTTAGGTATTTCTCTAATCTATCATAGTTAGGTAATCTTCATAACGTTATGAGTAGTCTTTACTATTAGTCGTGGTAGATAGAGGTCAAGTTTGGGCTGAGAGAGTTGAAGGTGTTGTAGGTATAGTAGTGTCACTTATAGTATGGTTCATCAGGTACATAGTATCAATAAGCACGAGAAGTGTTGCAGTATTTGTAGATGCTCTTCATGCTCTCATAGATGCATCAACGTCAGGCATAGTCCTTGGAATGAGTTTTCTAGCTGAGAAACCTGCAGATGAAGAGCACCCATATGGTCATGGTAGAGCTGTAGCATTAGGATCTAACATAATTGGAATGATAGTTGCTGGTATTGGTGCATGGATGATATATGAATCGTTTATGAGGTACATATCTGGTATCTATCCAGTACTGAGAGAGCTTCTTCCTCTAGCACCACTAATGCTTATTACAGCCTTCATAAAGCTTGGACAGTGGCTTTTTGCTCGATACCTAGGATTGAGGTATGGTTCTAGACTCTGTCTAGCAGATGCTAAACATCATCTAGCTGATGCAATAATGACTGGAGCTGTTGTTGCATCAATGTATGCTATATACTTCACAAGGATCTACATAATTGACATAGTTATAGCTATAGGAATAGGCTCGTTCATAGTTAGAGAAGGCCTTAAGATAATGAAGGAGTCTTCGTCAGTGCTACTTGATAGATGTGTTAAACCTCTGGCGAGAGAAGTTGAAAAAATTGCAAGATCTGTTAAAGGTGTAAAAGACGTAAAGAGAGTACGTGTAAGAGATTTTGGTAGATACTACGTAGCTGAGCTTGATCTAGTAGTTGATAAGAACATGACTCTAGATGAGGCTCATAAGCTTGCTCATGAGGTAGAGAAGATCATAATGAGAAGGATGCCCGAGATAAGGCAGGTGCATACTCATTTTGCTCCTGAGAACAATGTTAGAGAGGATACCAACAAGCAACAAAGTGTTCCTCATCAATCTTTATGAGAGGTGGTCTCTCTTTAGCACATCTATCTCTTGCATATATGCACCTAGGATAGAATGGACAGCCTTCAGGTAGGTTTATTGGGTTTGGTGGTACATCACCTTTTATAGGTATGTCTGTGATCTTCTTCTCAAGATCTACTGTCGGTACTGCAGCTATGAGAGCTCTAGTATATGGGTGAGCTGGGTTAAACACGACCTTATCTGAGTCTCCTATCTCGACTAGGAATCCCAGGTAGAGTACTCCTATCCTATTACCTACATATCTTGCAGTAGCTATGTCATGTGTAATGTAGAGGTAGGTTAGATTGAACTGATCTTTGAGGTCCATCATTAGGTTAAGTATGTCAGCTCTTAGTGACACATCAAGCATAGATATTGGCTCATCAGCAACTACGAGTCTTGGTCTAAGTATTAGTGCTCTAGCTATGGCGACTCTCTGACGTTGACCACCTGATAGCTCATGTGGATATCTATCTAAGAAATCTTGTGGAGGAGTTAGTTGTACCTGTTCAAGCATCTTCATTACTAGTCTATCAACGTCCTCCTTCTTCTTAGCTATGCCATAGACGTAGAGAGGTTCTGCAACAATGTCACGTATCTTCAATCTTGGGTTAAGAGAGCCGTATGGGTCTTGAAATATTACCTGTACATATCTCCTATACATGCGTACCTCCTTCTCGTTTAATCTTGCGAAGTCTACTTCCTTTCCGTCTAGGTATATCATCACGCTTCCTGATGTTACTGGTACGAGTCTAGCAATAGCTTTTCCTAGAGTAGTCTTTCCGCATCCACTCTCTCCTACTAGAGAGAAGATCTCTCCCTGTCTTATTGTGAACGTGACGTCATTTACAGCCTTCACATACTTCACTTTCTTCTTCGATATTACTATTCCTCTAACAAGTGGATACCATACTCTAAGTTTAATGACTCTCACAAGTGCTTCACTATCCTTATTAACATACTCCTCATATTCAGGAGATAATGGTTGTAAAGGCTTCTCCACGCTCATAGCTAACCTACCAGATGACATGCTACTAATCTTCCATCACCTACTGATTTAAGCTGAGGCTCCTCTTTTTTACATATATCGTCAGCGTATGGACATCTTGGGTGAAATCTACAGCCAGGAGGTGGAGATCTTAAATCAGGAGGCGTTCCTGGAATACCTCTTAACCTACGCTTCTCTCCGTATAGTCTAGGTATAGCTTCTAGTAGAGCCCTAGTATATGGATGTAGAGGCTCCTTAAACAACTTCTCTAGAGGTCCGTACTCAACTATCTTTCCAGCATACATGACTGCTACATAATCAGCAATCTGAGCTATTAGCGATAGATCATGTGTTATAAATATTAGACCAAAGTTGAACTTCTTCTGAAGCTCCTTTAGAAGCTTTATTACCTGCGCCTGAGTAATAACATCTAGAGCTGTTGTTGGTTCATCAGCTACTATAACTCTAGGATATGTTGCTAACGCCATAGCTATCACAGCTCTCTGACGTTGACCACCCGAGAGCTCGTGTGGATATGAGTCAAGTCTTGAGGGATCTATTCCAACATATTTTAAAATATTCTTAGCACGTTCTAGAGCCTCCTTCTTAGATATGTTCTCGTGAAGCAGTATTGCTTCAACTATTTGATCTCCAATCTTCATAAATGGGTTGAGAGCGTTCATTGCACCCTGAGGTATCACAGAGATATACTTCCATCTAATCTTGCTACGAAGCTCGGACTCGTTAAGTTTGACTATGTCTACAAACCCTTTATCAGTTGCTATCTCTATACTTCCTTCAACAATCTTAGCATTTAGAGGCAGGATCCTTATCAAAGTCATCGCGAGACTAGACTTACCTGAACCACTCTCACCAACTATTCCAAGAGTCTTACCTCTAAATACCGTAAATGTAACTCCGTCAACTGCGCGAACCTTGGAGCCATCCTCAAGAAAGTACCACATCTTTAAGTTAGTAACTTTCAGAACTTCTACCATGCTCATGGTCTCACCTGAAGTGTCTCAATCTTGGATTTAATACTTCTTCTAGACCTCTACCAATCAACACGAATGCTAGACATACTATAGATAGCATTATGCCAGGAGGAATCCAC
>JAADCU010000097.1 GCA_013154355.1 Thermoproteota archaeon
GTTGTGTAGTATTGTCGAGAAGATTGATGATAATAAGGTGAGACCTCTCTTAATGCATGTTATGAGACTTGTAGCAATGCTTATTACATCTGTGACATAGGTGGTATTATGGTTGGAGAGATTGTTACGTTAGAGTTTAGTCCTGTTGATCCTATATATGTTGGATCTTCGGGAGAGTTTAGTCCTGAGTCTCGTGGACCTGCAACTCTTGGTCGTTCTCTTACGATGCCGTTACCGTCTACTGTGCTGGGATCATTTCTGAATCTGGCCTATAGGTCTCAGCAGATAAGTACTGATGGTACATTATCAGGGTTATATGAGGCATTGCGTTGTCTTTTATCTACGAGAGAGTTATATGTGAGAGGGCCCTATCTTAGATGTAGGGATACTATTGCTATTCTTCTAGATAATTATGTTATTGATCTCTTCTCTACAGAGGGTAGTATCTGTGTAGGATTTGTAAATTATGTAGAGTACTGTATTAGAAGGATGTTAGGTGTCCTAGATAGAAAAGAGAATCCACCTCTAAAATCTGTGAAGGTTCTCGAAACTATCGGTATAGGTATTCGAAGACCTATTAAGGCCGTCTATCCTGAGGGAAGAGGACTGATATATACTATAGAGAGAGTAGATCTATTATCAATATCAGAGTATGAACATGATGTATCGATAGATATCGATATCGTAAGCATGACCAAGGAGACCTTATGTAACAACATTAGAAAAATAGTTCAGGAACAGAGCATTGTCAAGTTCGGAGGTGAAGGAAAAATAGCTAAACTAACCGTAGAAAAAGATAGGAAATCACTAACAGAGATTAATTTAAAACAGTTAGATAAAGCTACAAGGAATAGTGCTGAATATATAATACTTTTTATAATAACGCCAGCAATCTTAAAAATATATGATAATAACATTATAACAATTGAGGACGTTAAGAGAGATCTACTATTGGAGAACGATGATGTTGTTAAGAATTCTATTCTAGTAGGTAAGAGAGGGAAGAATCCTATATCATTAGCTTCTCTCGGATATAATACTGTCAAGAACATTAGAAGACCTTTAAGGCTCTGCGTCGTTCCTGGAAGTTTCATAATAATGAGAAATTGTAAATCAGTAATTGATAACATACGTAGATACGTAATTGAAGGATTAGGAGAGGGTCCTCTAGATCCAGCTATATGTGAGATCAGTGCTAGATACCTAGGTTACGGCTCTATAGCTGTTCTTCCAGTATCAAAGGAGTATTCTACCCTAGTATCACTAGTCGATAGATTATTTAGAATAGTTGAAAATTCTCAACGTTAGATTAAGAAGATCTTCTACTATTGGTATAATATTCTTAACTTCCTGTTGGGTATATGCCTCCTCATGAAATCCATATACGTGTAGGTCGAATCCTGCTTGCCATGCTCTGACGATTGTATCATTGTTGAGTAGTTTAGATAGTTTATGTGCTGATCTTGCTAGTAGTTTGCTCCACCATGTTCCTTCTTTTTTAGCTATCTCATATTCCTCAATGTTGTATAGTATCGCGAGAATCTTTATACAGTTTTCAACTACTTTGTACAGCTTTTCGCTTGCCTGTACGGGATCTTTATCTAATAATGCTATGGCCTCCATGTATAGTCTGTGTGCTGTTTCTACTAGTTTTTCTATTTTTTCGCTCATCGTTATGTATGTCTGTGTCTATGTTATATGATTTTCTTATCTTCTGCTCTTTACTCAGGTGAGATATATATTTCTGATGACTTACTTACTATTATGCAGGGTGGATTTGTGCAGTTCCCTTCTATTGTTTTTGTTGTTGGTATCGCGATCTTTCCTATTATTATCAAATGTATGGTCTTTCCATTAATTGTTACTGACTTCTGTATGACGGATTCTGTTGTTATACATATGGATCTTGTGTATATGCATCTTACTGCTTGTAGTATATCGTAGTTTTGTGCTGATGATCTTCCTATGTTAAATATGGTGTATGCTACGTATATTGTTGCTGCTATGAATGCTATAGTTATTAGAAGGTATATTAATGCGTATCTCATAAACTATTAATTCTAGTCAGAACTTATTAAGCATATGGTAGCTGACAAATTCAGATCCATATTCTCGAAAAAGAAGGAAAAGAACAGTGACGAGAAGATCGTACAAGAGCTTCACGACATACTTGAAGGTCTCGAGGAGGCAAGAGCGGAACAGCTTCTAGCAACAAGCATGGTTAAGGAGAAGAAAGAGGAAGGAGAAGCTCCTGTAAGTGTTGAAGAAGAGAAAGAAGTTGTTGATCTTGCTAGAGAAGAAGAGAAGAAGAAAGAGGAAAAGGAAAAGAGGACTCGTAAAGAGGAGACAGCTCCGGCAGTTACTGATAGTAAAACTGCAAAGGAGGTAAAAGTAGATAAACAAGCTCTAACTACAACATATATAATGAGCACGATATCCACACTCTTCGAAGCTTTCAAGTCAGAGTTCCTAGAGTACGTAATAAACAAGTCGTTAACAGACCAGAGAACAAGAGACCTACTCTTCAAGTCGTTAGAAAAACTCGATAAGAGAGATCTAATAGAGATAGTTAGAATAATATACAAGATAGTTGACGAGAGACTTGGCACAGGTCTAAAAGTTCCAGAAGTATCAATATCACAGGCAACACCAGTAATATCATCATCGTCAAGCAGCATCTCACAGCCATCATCACAGGAAACAGGAAGAACCATGCCAAAAGAGGCTCAGGAGGCCACACCACCTGCAGAGGGAGGTAAAGAGAAGGAAGAAGAAGTTGACCTATCATCACTATTAGGTGAACTATAAAGTTATCTAAGTATCTTATTATTTGTTAATAATTATATTTGATGTTGAGTTAATTATCACTACTCTTACAAGTACTATCTTATTAGTGATATATGTATTATCGAAAATATTTTTACCATTAGTATTATTAATTATCTCTAATTTAGAACCTTCTGGAACATTTATTATAATATCTTTAACTATCGCTGCAACATATCCTTCAAGTCTACAGAATTTCGAGATAGAGGAAGCGTTCGCTATAGCATATACTTCTATTACACATGTATCCGATGACTCTTGTAGACATTTCTCATATTCCTCTTGTAGTACTTTTGTAAAATTTGCCTTTATACATGTTGGACTTGCATTAATCCAAGGATTTAGAGGGACAGCATTACATGTAGCATCTGGCCAATATATTAGAGCTATCGTGTAAGGTATCTTATATATCACCTCTATCGGGTTACTAGATCCTGAAGTTGTCTTGATAAGCTCTATAGATATACCGGAGGGACTGTATAAACATGTTAATGGAATATTAAATCTTGCTGGTATTCCAGCAAGAAGATTCTCGATATTGTATATTGTTAATCTAGTTCTAACAACATTTAACGTAGACCATGTTACAGAGTAGAAGTATGATATAGCGATAATTCCTACTGCAATAAGTACTATGGCAAGTATAGCTGTTAAGACAACCTCCATAGTTTCTCAGGTACATCTCTTAGATAGCTCACTTATATTTCTCTTTAATCGTTCAATGATTATTGGTAACCTATCTTGAAGAGCTTCAAGATTAGACACTAACTTTCTTAAATTATCAATATCTGTTTCTGTAACCTTAGTCTCGGAAATATTTAATCGAGTATTCTCAACAAGTATCTCAGAGAGAGAACGTACACACTGTGAGAGAAGGTCTAATGTATCAAGTACAAGCTCATCACATGATAAAGATAGGGACTGTACTTCAATACCTAGCAATGTTCCTTCCTCCTTCTCTTTCTCCTCTTCTTTTCCCTTCTTTCCTTTTCCAAGACCAAACCTCATATAGTAGATACATATTTAAGAGACTTATTAGCTCTTAGTTTATGGCTAAACTTAAAGTCAAGGAAAAGAATGTTAAATTAAAAACGATAGATCCTGAAGAATTTATAAAGTTCATGATAAAATACCAGAAAAC
>JAADCU010000081.1 GCA_013154355.1 Thermoproteota archaeon
GGAACATCTTCACGTGGTCTAATACTCACCTTTATGCTTATTATGAACATCATGTTAACACTATCTCATCTTCTGGTTCTCTGAAATCTCCAATAACTATCCTACTATTATAACATGTCTTAGTTAATGTGAACATCTGCACATTCACTCCATCATATCCTCTCACAAGTCTCCTTATTCCAGCCTCGATCTCCCTATTCAGTGACGGTGTTGTAGGACCTAGAAATGCGCTTCTCTGAATTCTTCTAAGACCCATCGTCTTCAGGAAGGATGCTACCCTGTTTCTCAAGTCGTCATCCGATATATCATATATCACTAATAGGTAGAGCTCCATCTCCTCGCTTCTAGAAGCTTACTAACCCACTTCTCTAAAACTATTTTGCCATTCTTCTGACAAACTAGGCCATATCTCTTAAGAACGTCTACTACGTCTCTATCAATAGCCTCACCTTTAGCTATTCTCTCACATATCCTCAAAATGTTCTGATCCAGGTCTATAGGTACTGGTGGAAGAATAACAATATCAGAGTCAGGTCCAGGACAGTACACTATCTTCGATCTTACAAGAAAAGAGAGCACCGTTATGTATGCTATCTCTATCTTAAATCCTCCAGTTATTATAGTGTAGAGATCGTATCCCTTCTTCACATGTCTATATGCTTCACGTAGAAATCCTTCTGCAAGCTTCTGAAGAGCCTCACTATACCTTCCACTCAATATGTCAGGTATCGTCAGTATTCCTTTAACCTCGACATTACCTTTCTTACCTAGGAACTCTCTAAGGTAATCTACTATGAACTTACAGATCATTTGTGAACATACGCTGCATGACCTAGTATTACTAGAGTACAGGTATACTCTACATATCTCAAAATCATCTAAAGTTCTTAGAAGCTTTATAAGAGAGTTAAGTTCAGCACAGCATCTCTCTGGATCCTCTCTCAGTAATCCCATAATCATCTTTGCAAAATCTTCATTAACCATGAAATCTCTATATATTGAGTCTAAGAGAACATTATTTCTTATGATATGACTTGGACATAGTTCCTCATTAATATTGAACTTTCTTCGTAAATAATCCTTAAAGACATCAGAGTTCAGAAGATTCTGAAGTAGCGAGATCCCGCATGTAATAGCTACAAATATCTTAGACACTATGATAGTTAAAATGCGCGAGGTCTTTAAATAGGTTTACGTTAGCCTGAAATATGTGTATGGTTCCTCTCTAAGAACGTAGTTGAGCAATCTTCGAGCTTGCATACATATTGCTTGAACAATATTACGTTTCTGAAACTCCTCGTAGACCATCTTGAACACGTTTATCACACCTTCCTCCTCCTTCTCCTCATCAGTGAGAAGTTTCAATTTTCCTGGAGTCTTTCTAGAACATGATATGATTACTCTATCTATTAGTGGCCTAAACTCCTCCATTAGGTCAAATATGAGGCTCAACCTTCCTGGTCTAGGTTTATGAAGAAATCCTATATATGGGTTCAGACCTACCATGAATATTGCTCTCCAGACCTCTTTCCTAAGTATTCCATAACCTATGTTGAGAGCCTTATTCACTGGGTCCAATCTTACTCCTGGAACTATGTCATATCTTTTTAACCTCTTCTTAAATCCGAGGTTTCTAGGAACAAGCTCTTTTATAGCTTTCCAATATACTCTTGCTGCAGCTGCTTCAACATTTCTTACCTCATCAACGTTCTCACAATCATTTAATTTCTGTAGCATGGAGTACATGTTATCGATGCTTCTTCTCAACATGTAGTATAGATTCCTATTATGTATTACAAGCTTCGAGAAGTATCTCAAGTTTGATATCTGATTATCAATTTTCCCATACACGAAGGCTCTAGCTATCTTAAGCTTCTTCTCTCTTCTATGATATATTATTAACTGTCTTGTCCATATCCTGTATATGGAGCCGTACCTGGCTGGAACTATCCTAGCTACAGGTCTACCATTATCAAATACTACCAGATCTATGGAATGTCTTGCTGCCTCTATTATTGCTGCTGTAGATATGGAGGATCCACGTACCCAGAATATTATTGAGTCAAGCTCTACAGGAGAGACCTCTAGTTTCTTCACAAACTTATTATTCTCACGTACAAATAGTACGAACATTCCCTTCCTAATTCTGAGCCTCGAGCCCCACTCATCTATGAGCAGTATCTTCTTACCTCTACTCACATTATACATATTATCTTACGCACGTTTAAAGTTACATATACGTGCATATGGACAGGTAGCACACTGTTCTTCTCGAGGAACATGATCAGGAGGCTGTGAAGTTCTCAACATCTCTAATATATCATTAACTATCTTAATCACTATCCTCCTCAACGAGCTTGTAAGATAGATCTTGTGAAGTCTTCCTCCATCTCTACTAACATAGTAGAGAATTCCCATCTTACATTTCGAGTTAAGGTTCTCCTCAATAAGCATCCCGTATGCACATATTTGAACTCTATGATCTCTTCTCGGCTCTTTGCTCTCACACCATTTCACGTCTACAGGCACGTGCTGTCCATACTTGTCAACTATCACGTACTCGATGTTTCCTATCAATCTTAGTTTACTACTCTTCAATGTTAATGATCTTAGTATTCTTGTTCCTCTGATAGTTCTATAGATTGATAATAGTATGGTCTTCTTCTCTATCTCCTTACCATAGAGCATGTACTCTGTAGGCTCTATGTCTAAGTTCAGTATCTTCCTTATGTAGACTATGTATGGGCAGTATACATAGTTCTTTAAGTCTGTGACACTGATATACATGTTGTTCATCCTTTAATCTTGATCCTAATTTTTCTCGATGGTTTATCTTGAGCTTTCTTTTCTCTTAAACTTCTCTTATGTTCAGCAAGCTTTCCATGACAGTACTCGTAGTAGGGACAGGTCAAGGGGCAGGAAGGAGATATTCCTGGATCTATCTTCTTATCTACAATGTCTGCTCTTCTATCTCTCTCATGAAGAAACTCGAGTCTAAGATTCTCATCTATGAGTATAGTTCTCACCTTCCAAGATAGTGATAGATCATTTCGTACATCAACGTTAACTACTACTCCATGATTTATAGGCTTTCTCAGAATGCTCTCAAGTGCTAGAGCGTATCCTGTGAGTGCAAGCTCAGGTTTTACGCCTTCTCCAACTTTTATCTCTACAGGAATGTTTGGAAAAAGTAGAGCATCAACTCTCACATTTGATAATCCTATTCTTGAGCCATCTATACGAAACTCGACATCTAGAGGAACAATCATCTTAACAATAGAGTCAACATATCTCACATCTATGTCAGCATTACGTAGATATCTATCAAAAGCTCCAGAATATATCGTCATACCTCTCCTCCAGACCTCCCAGAACAGAGTCTCAACTTCTCGAGCATCTATAGTAGAGTAGACAGGATCATCAAAGACTCTAGAAAAGACAAGATGACCCTCCTTCTTAAGAGCCTCAAGAAGCTCAACACCACTTCTAACATTTCCACAGTACAGTATCCTCTTCAAAGAATGAACTAGCTCTCTAAAAGCAACATGAACAACGAGACCCCTCACAACATATTTAGAAAACCTACCACGAACACCAACAACATACCTCAAAAACACGTCACGACCAGTAGAACAGATAGAGACAATATCAGAAACAGAAAGACGAGAACAACCAACAAACAAGACCGGAGGATCACACCAAGACCAACCCCTCAACTCAGAAGAAACATCAAAAGACTTCTCCAACTCAGAAAACTCCTCCAACAAACGCAAAACATCATCCCAAGTAAAAAACATACCACAAAAAACAAGAAAAAACAAAAAATAA
>JAADCU010000054.1 GCA_013154355.1 Thermoproteota archaeon
TTGAGGCATTAACAGTCGTGATTAACTGTGTGTAGACTAGTAAAAGATTTTCTGCAATTGTTAATTATAGATTCGAATCTGACATAGAGATTGTAGTAAACTCCAAGGTATCTAATTATTACATTACTAGTTACTCACATGATAAGGAGAGTGCTCTGAAGGTATTTATACTTTTACAATTATAGATAACCAATAATAATTAACATGTAGTAAGTAGGACTGGTACAGGTACTACTTCTTTGATGAGAGCTGCCTGTATACTCTCTCCGATATCGTTAGATCAGTGCTAACGTACTCCCATGGTTTCCATCCAACGTTCTCAAGATGCTTCATGAGCTCCTCTCTATACGTTATTGGTATGTCTGCTTCTGTTCTTATGTAGTAGTGTATGTCTGGTGGTAATGTACCATAGAACTTCTTGTAGAGATCAATATAGTGAGACAACTTTATAGCTCTTCCTTTAGACGTGTCTCCAGGTCTTATACATAGCTTTATAGCCATTATCAGACACTCTTCAGGAGTCTTAGCAAGATATAGTAGATGCTGTGGTGCAGGTCCAGCATATACTTGTTTACCAGTCTTCATATCTATACCAACAAACTTCTCTGGCTCAACACCCTCCAGAAGTATTCCAAGTTTTCCACACTGTGGTCCAACTATTATTGGTACTCCTAGTCTTAGAAAGCCTACAGCTATCGAAAGTATCTTATGTGTAGCGGCTCCCCATCCTATTCCGCATGCTCCAACTCTGTTCAGTATGTAGTCAGCTATCTCTTCGTAATTACCTTTTATCTTTCTTCCAGCAAATATGTTAGCTACTCTTATAGCTATTCCAGATATCTCTGAGAGTGCTGTACATGGTCCAACATTTACTACACATCCTCTCCCAAGCTCTCCATACTCCTCGTATAATGTTGTTCCTTCTTCAGACTTGTATTTTCCTATTAGCTCAGCAACACATCCTGAGGTTAGGACTATGAAGCCTCTCTTAGCTAGCTCTCCAACTATCTTCGCTATATCTCTGATATGTTCACTCATGTTTGGACATCCTACAAAAGCTATGACTCCAGGTATCTCTCCTAGAACTATTGGAGCACCTATCGATCTTATTATCTGATCTGTGAGTGGTGGTGCCCTAGTGTTGAAACCGATCTCCATGTTAGATAGATATCTTGCAAGTATGGTCATTACTTCAATCTTCTGTGGACAAGCTTCCTCACATCTTCCACACCATACACATCTTGATGCTATATCCACGATCTCGGAGTCGTCTCCCTTCTTCAACTTTTCTATAGCAGAGGCGATATTAAGCTTATATGGGCAAGCTTCAACACATTTACCACATAGGTCACAGTTCTCTATAATCTTCATTATATCTGTATCAAGCTTCTTAGATATAGATACAGCTCTTCTACCATGCACCCTTATAGCTATCATGATCGCGAGTCTAGCTGCCTTAGAGTAGTCGAGACATGTACATCCACCGTTTTTGATTACTTCATCAATATTATGATCATCGACTGGTAGTAACAAGAACGTTGTTGTGTCTGTGAGAGATATCACTATACTCCTACTTTTTACAGCTTCTTTAACCATGTTAGCACTTATACAGGTATCATCTATCAGTATAACATCCGGATAACCTAATCTGATTAATGGTATTGCATAGTGTGGAGGACCTACATATTGTATACCTCCTATATTGACGGCGTTACATGATGCTGCTAATATGTCTACTACTTCTCCAGGTTCTCCTAGATCCATCTTCTTCAACATGTTTCTGAGCTCTAGCAGTGGTATACATGATTCACCTATGTAGAGTATTGTCGGTTTTTCAGGTACTGTGATCTCGAACTTATATTTTTTGAATTCTGGTGTAAGCTCTATACCATACTTCTTCAACAACATGAGCTCTAATATGTCAGCTATCTCACATGCAATATGTGAGAGCATTCCCGTATGTAACATTCTGGATGCTAGGTCTAGTGGGTGAAATTCTCTGAATACTGTTACACTATCTAGAGTCTTAATGTTCTGCTCTGACACGTAGTCTAGTACTAGCTCTATATCTTTCAACTTCTTAGGCTGTAGTCCTGTTATGAGAGAAATGTTTGGCATAGGTATCGTTATCTCTGGACTTATGCTCACCTCTGCATCAGAACCGAGGATCTTTTCGGCAAGTTTATACATCTTTCTAGCCCTGTTAACAAGCGTTCCTAGTCCTAATGCTACTGCCAAGGTCAGTATTCTAACATGATTTCCTAGAGCATCTATACCACAGACACCACTCTGCTTAGTTAGATCACAGGGACCATATGTACATAATGCACATTGTACAAATCCTGGAACTATCTTAGGAGCATACCTGGATACTAGAAGAACGTCCCAGAGACGTAGATCAAGTACGTCAGGTGGTTTCCAGGACTCTGCCTCTTCAACTACTTCTCCTATAGAGACTTCTAGACCTCTAACAGTTAGAGGTCCCTGAGATGCTTCATCAACTTTGACCTTAACACCACTCCTCATATGAACATCCCCTCGTTCTTACGTAGATCTTGTACACTGTTTTTAGGCTAGTTAAACTGTTACTTAGCCGGTGCACATGCTCCCTCTATCAGAGGCTTATTATACCTTCTTAGGAATTCTAACCGAACTATCAGTTGAGAAACTCGACTAACTGTCGATAGAGAACTGCGACGAGAGTAGTATTTCAGGGTTATGTAATAATTATCTCATTAGATCTTAAAAGCTTAACGCTCTCATCTCTAAACTTACGAGCATTATCAGCCTTCTTACGAGCTATCTTGAATATCTTATCACGTACACTACCATCCATATCCTTCAATTCTATGACACCACTGCTATGACATCTCTCAACTATCTCTCTACCTCTTCTAGATATCGTAAAGACAACATTATGCTTATCTGGAGCAAACATAGATCCTACAGCAATATCTACATAGTTAGGTATCAACTCTGGACATTGCTTACAACATTTTAGAACATACTTCTCAAGATCTTTTAGAGGAACTTCAATAATCTTTCCATCGTTTAAAAATATTTTAAACATATTCTTCTTTATACCCATCTTCACAATATTATCTATGTTAAAATTAAATTTCTTAGAAAGCTCTATATACATCTCACGTTTAAAATTATGGGAACAGAGTAGACCTATCTTGAAGATATCTACATCTTTAATACCCTTCTCTATTATCGATAAAGCTCTCATGTGACATGGTAGACCTACTATTACTACGCTCTTACTTTTAAATAAATCTCCAAGTTTTGTTAATAGTGGAGCATAGATGTACTTGCTTCCAGCACAGGTTAGAGCATCGTCAGGTCTTGTTACTATCACAGGTACTGGTGTTAGATTCTTACCTAGCTTGAGGAGGAGAGCTTGATCAACAATCTTATGCTCTAGAAGGAACTTCACTATCGTCGTGACGGTTCCACCATCCTGTGCTACTTCAAGTATCTTAGTGTCTCTTGACCTCGTTATGAAGCTTCCATCTATGTTAGGTATGGGATTCTCATATAGTTTCTCGTCTATGTTCACTTGTGGACATGGACTCAAGTCTCTAGTAAATATACATGCTCCACAGTTTGAGCATAGTCCTAGGTCTGTCAGAATTCTTCTCTTCTCAACGTTCACATGTTCTAATCTATTGTTCCTATTTATTCTTTGTTAAGTATTGTTCATTAACGTGTCTGTCTTCTCCTCGTGTTACTTACTTAATGTAGTATTATCATGTTCTGTAATTAATAATTATCAAGAATTTATCGTGATAAAAGCTCTTATATAATCATCGAGG
>JAADCU010000109.1 GCA_013154355.1 Thermoproteota archaeon
GGCACAGTATACATATTTAAATATCGTCTTGCTACTCTAAGTAGCGTATGCTTACTCAAAGCATAGCGGGATACTTGATAGCTTTTGCAGAACAGAGCTCGAAAAATGTTACTCCAAGCAGCGCACTCTACGGGTACGGCTATGGTGGTGGAAACTTCTGGCTCTTCCTGTTCTGGCTAGTCATATTTTTCGTACTTCCGTTCCTGTTCGGAGACTACTATCAGCTTCTAAGACTATCAGGAACCATCAATAGACTACTGGTCGATCTTGGTAGAACATTGAACCAGAACATGAGCAACATAATATCAACTATAGAGAACATAGCTCGTAAGAAGAACATAACTACGCCTAATAGATCAGAGATAGAGAACAGGATAAAGGACATGATAGAGTACGTCGTCATAACGCCAACACAGCTGGAACCTCAGGGACTTGTCTCCAAGCTGAAACACCTCATGATACTCTATGATCATAGGCTTGAGGATCTGGTTAGAAGAATAATTCCAGCTGAGAAGCCAATAGTTCAGAATCTTGCGAGCAGCATAGAGGCTCTAAGAGTACTCAACTTCATCTATAAGATAGTCATGCACTATTACAAGCTTGGAATGAAGTATAAGAATCCGTGGATCCTGCTACAAGTCTACATGGCTCTACCACAGATAAAGGAGTTCGTGAACGCTCTTAATGGTGCCATATCAGCATTCACTAAGGGACAGCCAATAGGTGATAGTGCTGGGCCTTTAACAGCGTTTAAGTTCCTTCGTGAGAAGTGTGAGGAAGTTGAACCTGTTAATCACTCTATAGAGAACACATATATTGCAAGATGTAGATACAGTAACAGGACAATATACGTTATAAAAGCTCTAGGTCCAGGATCAAATACTGGTAGAATAGATGATGCAGTAATATACCTAGTCGAGAGATGTGGAGTAAAGCCTAAGATGATAATTACAGTAGATGCAGCACTAAAGCTTGAGGGAGAGAAGACGGGCACGATAGCTGAGGGCATAGGTGTAGCAATAGGTGGCATAGGCGTTGAGAAGTTTAATATAGAGACCATAGCTGCAAGATATGGAATACCTCTATACGCAATTCTCATAAAGATGAGCATGCCTGAGGCCTTGACTCTGATGACTAAGGAGGTTGCTGAAGCAACTGGAAGGACCGTCGATAGAATATGTAGAATAATCGAGGAAAATGTGAGAGAGAACGAAGAGGTTATATTGATAGGAGTCGGAAATACGATAGGGGTAGGACAGTGAGTGATCTAGGAGCGTTCGTGATCTATTTCACCACTGTAACAATAGGAGCAGTAATAGTTCTCATCTTTATAACTTACTTCTTCATGCGTAGACACGTATTTGCACCGCCTGCTGGAGAGATAGTTACTGCAAAGGCAGTCACTGTCCTCAAATGTCCACTATGTGATTATAGGTTACGCAGAAGCTTCAGAGAAGGAGACCATGTTGGAGCAGTAGCATCAGAGACATGCCCTATACATGGGACAAACCTAATAGTGGAGGCAGTATACAGTGAGACCGAGGAAAAGAAGGAGTGAAAACTTATCAATCATTTTCTTACTCTTTCTCTGATGTTTCAGACTACACGTGAGATTCTTCAGTCAGCAGATGAGGGAGACCTAGTAAGACTTAGAGGATGGGTATATAGAAAGAGAGAGTTTAGAGATAAGATATTTATAATGCTTAGAGATAGTGAAGGAGTAGTACAGTTAGTATTTTCAGGACAATTAGCTGAAGATGCTAGAAAACTTAACATAGAGTCCTCAATAATTGTTGAGGGTATCGTTAAGGTGGAGCCTAGAGCACCTGGAGGAAAAGAAGTTCATGTAACTCGTATATTATGGTCTTATATTGGGGAACCATTTCCAATAAACGTATCAGCAGCACAAGCTGATTCGGAATATCTTCTAGATGTTCGTCATCTATGGATTCGTAGTAGAAAGATGTGGGCTATGTTGAGGATCAGACATACCGTATTTAATGCTATACATGAGTACTTCAGGATGAATGGCTTCTATGAGGTTCAATGTCCAATCTTTGTTTCAGCAGCTGTAGAAGGTGGAGCAACACTGTTTCCTGTAAAGTATTTTGATAGGACTGTCTATCTAACTCAGAGTGCTCAATTCTACCTAGAGGCTCTAATATTCTCTCTAGAGAAAGTCTACACTGTAGCCCCTAGCTTTCGAGCTGAGCCTTCTAGAACTAGGAGACATTTAACAGAGTTCTGGCATGCTGAGGCTGAGATGGCTTGGAGCAACATGTATGATGTAATGAAGATATCTGAGGGACTCATATGTCACATAGTTAGAAGGGTTCTTGATGAGAGGTTAGAAGAACTTTCAATCCTGGGTAGAGATGTTGAGAAACTTGAGAAGGTTAGACCACCGTTTCCTAGAGTACTCTATGATGAAGCTATAGAGATACTGAAGAAGAAGGGTCTAAACGTCGAGTGGGGTTCTGATCTAGGAGCTGACGAGGAGAGAATACTAATGCAGGAGTTTGAGACACCAATACACTTGTATGGATTTCCAGAACAGATAAAAGCGTTCTACCACAAAAACGATCCTCAAGACCCAAAGAGAACACTCTCAGTAGATGTTCTAGCACCTGAGGGATATGGAGAGATAATTGGAGGAGGTGAGAGAATAGAAGATCCGAACCAGCTCATAGAGAAGATAAAGAGGTTTGGATTAGATCCAAAAGACTACGACTGGTACATAGATCTGAGAAGATATGGCTCTGTTCCTCACGCAGGATTTGGACTCGGAGTTGATAGACTCGTCATGTGGATATGTGGTCTAGATCATATAAGAGATGCAGTACCGTTCCCAAGAGATATAAGAAGAGTAGCTCCTTAGAGATCATCAAAGTATCTCTATAGTTCTAGTAAGTACTCTAGCTATGATGAACAATCCAAAAGCCATTAATGTGAGTACTAGACATGCAAGCCATCCAAGTATCACTATCTTATGTAGAGCCGATAATGCTGCAGCATATATGAACACTGTCAAGGGCACGGGCTCTATAGATGTTAATGGATGATATATCCATGGACCCCATGCTATATCTACAGTCACGTGAGCAACTATGAGGAGGGGACCTGTCTCACCTAGAACCTTAGCTACACTAATCATCATGTTTGCTACTAGAGCTCTCCAGGCAGCTCTCGAGAGGACCTTCAACGTCTTCCATCTAGATAATCCTAATGATATACAGGTCTCCTTAAGTTCTGGAGGTAGTGTTGATAATATGTCACATGTCTGTATTGCGACATAGGGAACAATTATGAAAAGTAGGCTCAGTGCTGCAAAGAGTGCAAGCTTCTCCTTTATTGCTAGGACAAATGTTAGATATATGACTAGTCCATAGCATACTGTTGGTGCTTCAACAAGGACTTCTAGAAGTCTTCTAGCAATTGTGGAGAGCTTGCTTGTAGGATACTCATAGAGGTATAGTCCCGTCAAGAAGCCTAGTGGTAGACCTATGAGGACGCATGTACCAACTATGACTATGGTACTATATATTAACGGTCCGACACCACCATATTCTGGAGATCCAGGTAACGTGTTTGGACTAGCTATCAGTGCTCTTATGCCCTCCTTAGCTATTGGTATGGAGCCGTAGTATATTATGCTTCCAAGCATCCATAATACTAGTGCAAGTATTATACCTGATGCTAATGATACTAGTATTCCTAGTATTAGATCTTTAAGTCTATACTTACGCATCATTGCTCACCTATGCATTCTTCTTATTATTAGTCTTATACCTAGTAGAGCTACAGCACCAATAAT
>JAADCU010000060.1 GCA_013154355.1 Thermoproteota archaeon
TGGTGGGGCCGCCGGGATTTGAACCCGGGCTCACGGGCGCCCCAGGCCCGCATCCTAGCCAGGCTAGACTACGGCCCCTCTGTTCTTGTGTTTTGTTGGGTTTTATAGGGTTTTTGTTTCTGCGTGTAGGAAGGATTTTAAGTTTTGCTTTCGTATCTATGTATGTCTCGTGGTCTTCATGTCTTCGCTTGTGTCTGCGAGGGGTGGGGGTTCGGGAGGTGAGTTCTTGAGGTTGTGTAGAGAGGATGTTGAGGCTCTTGTTGAGGTTGTTAAGGAGGCTGAGCGTGTTCATCCTAGTCAGGAGGCTAAGCGTAGGATTTTTGCTGAACGTGGTATTCTTGGTACTAGTAAGGATAGGGTTCTCACTGCTATCTACTATAAGATAATGAGGAGGCTTGGCATAATTGATAAGGCTCTTGTTAGAGCTCTCAATCTTCCATCTATATACATTCTTGATCCTTGGCTTCGTGCTGCTCTCCGAGTAGCATGTTTCTTTCTAGTATTTAATGATCGCGATGTTGATTCTGAGCTATTCACAATAATTAGGAATGGTGTAGCAAAATTTCTCTCTGAGAGAACTCACCCCTATGTTGGTGTCTGGTACTGGGATGTTGTTGATAAGATACTTAGAGGATACAGATATGTTCCTCTCAGCGAGGTCGAGGAGCTCGAGCTGAGGTACCTTGTACCTGCCTGGTTCATAGAGAAGTTGAAGACCATGCTTGAGCCTTCGGAGGTTGAGGAGTTTCTTAAAGCTATAAACAAGGTTCCGAAGATATGTGTTAGAGTAAACACCCTGAAGGCAACTGTCGAGGAAGTTGAGAAGCATCTTAAGAGGCATGGTAAGATTGTTGAGAGAAGTAGATATGTGAGTACTGTTCTCAAGTTCAAGGGACCTTTCAAGTTTGAGAAATGTGTACTATACAGAGAAGGTAAGATAGTTAACCAAGACGAGGCATGTGCTCTAGCATCTCTAATACTTGATCCTAGACCTGGAGAGATAGTGGTCGACATGTGTGCTGCACCTGGAGGAAAGACTAGTCACATGGCTGAGCTTATGAGAAATACCGGTAAAATATATGCATTCGACATAGATAGAGCAAGAATAGAGAGAATGAGAAAAACATTGAAGAGACTTGGCATAACTAATGTGAAGATAATTGAGAAAAGCTGTCTAGAAGCACCAAAGATAATTGGTGAAGAGATAGCAGATAGAGTACTCCTAGATCCTCCATGCTCGTCTACCGGAACCTTTGCAAAATATCCAGAAGTAAGATGGAGATTAAGACCTGAGAAGATAGTTGAGATAGCAGATATGCAGTACAAGATGCTTGAGACAGCTATAAGATTATGCAAGCCTGGTGGAAGAATATTATATACGACATGTAGCGTTCTTCCAGAAGAATGTGAAGAAGTTGTTAAGAAGATACTTAAGAGATATGAGAACATTGTTAGACTAGTACCTATTAACGGACCCTTCTCGGAAGGTTTCGTAAAAGGAACTATGAGAGCTTGGCCTCATAGACATGATACAGTAGGTTTCTTCTATGCTCTTTTTGAGAAGGTTAAGAGCATTAGGTGATCTATCGATGTTACTATTACATGATCAATATATGATAGATAGGGATCAGTACTAGGTAATTATTAAAGGCTAGCTCGTACAGCTCTAGTCACGTAAGCTAATGAGTTTTAAAGAGAAAACTGAAAGCGTGAACATAGTCACGTTCAGTGCTGTGACAATAGTGAACGCGCTGCCCTGTGGAAAAGGATCAGCATTTGCCATAGATATACCAACACATATAACAGTGCAGGTATCTGATGAAGATTATGTTGATTCTGCTGATAGTAAGACAATTCTAAGGTTCGTTGACAGATATAGAGAGATGCTAGATATAGAAGATAGATTTCGCATAAACATAAGAACTCAGATACCTCCAGGAAGCGGACTAAAAAGTAGCAGCAGCGTGACTACTGGAGTAGCTTTAGGAATATCGGCTCTATCGAGACCTGACATGACGTTGAGAGAATGTATAACATTGAGCTGTAAGATATGTAGAGAGCTAGGAATCTCCTTCACAGGAGCGCTTGATGATGCTACTGCAAGCACTTTAGGAGGTCTAATATATACGGATAATGATCTTAACAGAATAATAGAGATAGCAGACATAGATGATGACATACTAGTACTAATACTGCTCCTAAAGACTTGGAAACGACCTGACAATATGCGTGAACTATTTAAGAAAATGAGAAACGATCTGCTACTTAGAAGAACGTACGAGAAGATATTTGACCTAGCTCTAAAAGATCCTCTAGAAGCAGCATTTCTAAACACGGCATACATAGGATTCCTACTAAACTACGATCTCTCCTTAATATACCACATAAAGAGAAGATATAGACCTATGCAGGTCATAATCTCTGGTAACGGTCCTGCAATAGCAGTCGTAGACACCAGGTTAGAGAAGTTGAACTACATATTGAGTGAGATGAGTAAAGAAGTCAGGTATTATCGTATATGTAAGGTTGTTCCTCAGATAAGAGATCCTGATGAGAAGGTTTCAAAAGTGTTCTCGCCCGGTCAGAGACTCATGATGCATCTGAGTGCAGACACACGATATAGTTAATAGATAGTGAGAGCAGGTTAATGAGAAGTGGAGAAGAACAGAAGTAGGCGTGGAGTGATAGTGAGGAAGACTATTCATGCAGTGTTCTCGTCTCTTCTCTTATTACCCATAATAGTTCACTGGTACCTTAACATGGTTAGGCCAGAAGTATGTTATGTAATAGTGACATTTATTGCCTGCATGATATATGTGATATATTTTAAGAGAACAATAATATTTGAGGCAGTCAGAAGTCAGTTAGAGATTCTCGCAAGAACGTTCTCTAAGATAATACCTCAGCTTGCTAATCAACCAATTCAGAACATGATAAACCAGCTTCAAGCATCCTTCCAGAAGTTTGAAATGAAGATGAGAGAGCTTCTCGATATAGCACAGAGAGACTATGAGAGGAGATATAGTTTTGTAGGGATACTAATGGGTTCTATAGGAGTACTCTGTAGCTACGTTCTCTTTCACACGTACGCTATCTATGGTATACTAGGACTAGCAGTATACGACACAGTTAGTGCACTAGCAGGAGCAACATATGGTAAACATAGACTACCTTTCTCAATGGTTACTCTCGAAGGCTGTCTCACAGGTATTGTAGTATACTATACTGTCCTCATAATGATCAGTGCAAGACCTATTACATGTCTAATAGTGTCTATTGTTGCAGCACTAGCTGAGGCGTATGGTGTTGAAGATAATTTATCTATACCCATATTTACGTCACTAGCAGCATATCTATTATCTAGGTAATGTTCTCTAGTTCTATAGCACATATCAGTATTTCAACAATATCGCCCATGCATATTCTACTTATGAGAACTCTATCTAGATCTGATGCTCCCTTATTTGATTCTATGCAGAGAGTAGCATCATCTATGTACTTGCTCTTTCTCACAACTATCTTTCTATCGTTTGTTAAGATGAGTCTATCAGATCCTCGACAGAGTATCATCTCTACTTTATCAACACATTTTACCTTAATTACAACTACTGTATTATTGTTCTTAAGAACTCTTTTTAGGTCATCTTTAAGATCTTTTAAAGCCTTGTCTGCAGAGCAGGCTATTATACAAGTACCTCTCTCTGTTACATACTCGTCTTTTGTTATTTCTATAGTATTTCTATGTCTAGCACTTATCATACCGTGTCCACGTGCTGTGACCTTATCGCATACTATTTTCACGATCGTGTAGAGAATGCTTAATTAATCATAATTAACTCTTATCTTAGTGTACTCGAGGTACGAGGAGAGAACACTTGGATCTATTGACCAGTTATCAAGATTGTATAGAGCATCAACTATAGAGCTTGTAAGAAATTTATCGGCTAGAAAACTTCAGGACGGTAGATATCTCATACCTGTTGAAGCACTTCCTTGGTGTGTAGTATTTGATCTAGGGACAGAGCTTCCCCTATGTAGAGAGGGCAAGGCACTATGTGTTAAAGTGGGTATCGAACCTCAGAAGCTTCCTGCCGCAGTAGAGATAGCGATAGGATTTCTAGTTAAGATGGGAGACCTAGAGTACTACTGTCTAGGATCTCTAGTCACAGGTAGAAGAGCATTAACAAGCTGTAGACTGAGAACGTTCTCTCAACCCTTCGATCTATGGGATTTTCCTAAGATGATAGCTATTCCAGAGATCAAAGTAGTCTGTGAAGAAAAGAATGTTGAGAAGGAGCCTATGATCGATGTTAAGGTACCTATCGAGTGCGTTAGAGTTCTCGATCTATCGAGGATACTCAACATGAGTACCAGGCAACTTATTGCAATAACTGATCTCGTAGCTGTGATGAACAATGTAAAGATTAGACTATATAGAGACACGTTGACCTATGTTTAGAAACAGATTCTTCAGTTAGGAATCTAGAAATGCTTAAAACACCCCTACACGAGTAAAGATGTGGGGATCCTAGCTCGTGGGCGAGAAGCCCAATAATGTGGACGTGGATCAGCTGCTTGAGTCACTGCTAGGTAAGGAGGAGGCTCCAATAGAGGCCTCAATAGTGAAAGAGCAGACCATAATAAGGATAAGACTAGAGAGAAGACGAAGACACATGGTCACGGTGATAGAGATAGATGGGGCAGATGCTAAGAAGCTCGACATAGAGAACATAGCTAAGGAGCTGAAGAAGAAGCTAGCCGCCGGAGGGACAGTGCACGATAACGTGATAGAGCTGCAGGGAGACCACAGGTATCGTGTTAAGAGGCTACTCTCAGAGATGGGGTTTAACCCGGAGAACATTCTTATAGATGAGAGCGTTCGAGAAGGCTAGTGAGTAACCACATAGATGACCTGGACGTAGAGCTGCAGAAGATACTGTCTGAGAGTGCTGATCTTAAAAATCTGCTATGTAGGCTAGCTAGGCATGTATTGAAGCTTCTTTCCTCACTTTATGGGCCTGATACTATTCGAAGCTTCTTAGTCAGTGTCTCGCGATCTCGTGAGTACATTCTGGCGATATATCTATGTATTGCTCTATGTGTTGTTGAGGGTCTCATAGATGTGCATGATGTTCCGGATGATGTTGCTAGAGAGCTTGTATCAAGGCTGTTAATATTGTATGAGAAGAGTAAGCATATTAGGAACCTCTCCTAGTTCTAGATAGAAGTGGCTGGTAATAGTTTCGGTCTTCTGTTTAGGATAACGACTTTCGGAGAATCTCATGGTAAAGCTATAGGAGTAGTAGTTGATGGAGTTCCTGCTGGTCTACCTCTATCTAGTGAGGATATCTATCGAGAGCTAATGCTTCGAAGACCAGGTCATAGATATGGTACGCCTAGGAGAGAACTTGATGTTCCTGAGATAGTTAGTGGTGTCTTTCGTGGAGTTACTTCTGGTGGACCTGTCACTGTGCTCATATGGAATAGAGATGTCGACTCCTCGCCGTACGAGGAATTGAAATATACTCCACGACCTGGACATGCTGACCTGCAGATGATAAGAAAATACGGCTTCGATGCATGGGACTATCGTGGTGGAGGAAGAGCAAGTGGAAGAGAGACTGCTGCAAGAGTAGCTGCTGGAGCAATAGCAAAGAAGCTTCTATGTAGTTTAGGAATACTCATAATAGGATATGTAAGATCTATAGGAAAGCTAAGACTAGAGAAAGAAGTACATGATCCACAGATCTTGCTGAGAGCTAGACTATCTCCTGTAAAGACGTTTGATCCAGAGTTTGAGAACAAGGTAATGAGTCTCATAGATGAGGTAAGGAGAAGAGGAGACAGTATTGGTGGTTGTGTTGAAGTTGTAGCATTCAACGTTCCTCCAGGTCTTGGAGAACCTGTCTTTGACAAGCTTAAGGCTGACATTGCTAAGGCTATAATGAGCATACCTGGAACAGTAGGAGTAGAGTTTGGACTAGGTATGAGACTGTCTGAGATGCTTGGTTCAGAAGCATCTGACTCTCTAATAGTAGAGGATGGATATGTTAGATATCTCAGAAATGTTCAGGGAGGAATAGTTGGTGGAATAAGTACTGGAGAACCAATAATAGTGAGAGCATACTTCAAGCCTACATCTTCGATAGCTCTCGGAATACGTACAGTAGATATCAGAAAGATGAGGGAAGTTGAAATAAAGGTGAGAGGTAGACATGATCCATGTATAGCTATCAGAGCTGTACCTGTCGTTGAGGCAATGCTAGCAATAGTACTAGTAGATCATGCAATGAGGTGTGGTCTCATAAGTACTGACAGACTGACGTTGAGAGAAGTTAAGAACATAGAGAAGTACTGGGACATCTATCTAAGGTATAGTCCGCCCATAGATAAGAGTGTCGAAGATAGAGGCTAGAGATAGGTCATCTAAGTGAGAAATGTCATGAAAAGTTCGGCAATATTTTTCGAAAAATCGTTAACAGCTCGTCATTCTGTCTTCATCGTATCAGCAAGCTTAAATAAGGGTCTCTTCTTCGACGGATCAATGCCTCTCCACCCAGCTGTTAAGGAGCTAGAGAACATGATTGCTGATAAGGAACGTTATCGAAAGTTTCTTCAAGAATGGTTAAGATATTCCTGGAGATGGGCTAGAGAGGACAAGTATAAGCTAGTTTTCAGAATACAGGCCTCTATACTTCATGCTATTCGTGAGAAACTTGACTCAATGGGATTCGTAGAGGTTCTTCCTCCAATAATTGGCCCAGTCACAGATCCAGGTATTAGAGGTGCTAAACAGGTAACATTCGACTTCTATGGTCACGAGTACAAGGTCATGAGTAGTGCAATACTATATAAGCAGTACATGGCTGCATCACTAGGAAAGATATACTTCGTTAGTCCAAACGTGAGACTTGAGCCTCTAGACAGCATCTATACTGGGAGACATCTCGTAGAGTTCTTTCAAGTAGATCTAGAGATCTACAATGCCACGTATCATGATGCTATGAAGGTTGCTGAAGAACTGTTCTGCTACGTTGTGAAGTACGTTAAGGATGTTCATGGTAAGGAGCTTGAGGAGAAGCTTAACAGATCACTACCAGACTTCAAGCCTCCATTTCCAAGATATACTTACAAGGATGCTCATAAGATCCTATGTACAGAACTGAACTGCAAGTTTGAGTATGGTACTGAGATACCTTGGGAGTGTGAGAAAGTTCTCTCAATACATCATGATACTCCAATTTTCGTGACGGATTACCCAAGAGGTGCTAGAGGATTCTACGATAGAGAAGATCCTACAAGACCTGGAATACTTCTCGACTTTGACATGCTGTATCCAGAGGGGTTTGGTGAAGCTATCTCAGGTGCTGAACGTGAGTACGAACCTGCAAAAGTGATACAGAGAATGAGAGAGACTGGTGAAGATCCGAACAAGTATAGGTGGTATCTTGAGATGCTTAAGGAGCTCTATCCTCTCAAGACTGCTGGCTTCGGAATAGGGGTTGAAAGATTCACAAGGTACATATGTGGTCTAAGAGCAGTATGGGAGTCCAGACCATATCCTAAGGTTGCTGGAATAGCACCAACACCGTGAGATAGGCATGCTCTTCAGCCTAGTCGGTCTTCATCTGAGGCTTCTAGGAAAGCTCAGGCTTCTCACAGGTGCTAAAGAGTTCATAAAAGATTACCCAGTCGCAGAAATAGCTAGAAGAGCACTGAAGGGAAGAGACGCAATATATCCCTTCGGCACCTTGATGGAGTATGGCACGGCTGTACTAGGATCAACAGTAACATTACCACGATATCCAAGATTTCCTAGCCTAGACACGACAATAATCCTGTTGCCACCAGCATTCACGCCTAGGAGACTTGACAAGATGGTTGATCTTCTCAGAGAACCAACGTTCGAGGACGTGAATCTAGAATGTGAGCTAGGAGGATTCAAGGTCTCCATGCCCGTTGTAGCAGGAACAATGGGAAGCACAGCGATAGCAAGCAAGACCTCGATACCTATAGCTAAGGCCTGTGCTAAGATGGGCATAATATATGGAATCGGTGAGAACGTTGCAACAGTAAGAGGATACTCGAAGAGGCTTACAAGAGGGCATCCATGCTTTAAGGAGAGGCTAATGACCTATCTCACAAACATTGACAAGTATGGTGGAGTGATAATACAGCAGAGCGTAGAGGATGCATATGACGAGCTCTGGAACAAGGTATACAGTGACAAAGATGTTGAACCATACCTAGACGAGGGTAGGATAGGATTTGAGATAAAGATAGGTCAAGGAGCTAAACCAGGACTAGGAGGAATAATAAAGATACCTAGAGAACAGATAGAGAGACTGAAGCAGAAGTATCTCATAGAGGATACTGGAAAAGAGAAGTACGTGACGAGATATAGTGTGCCAGGAACATATACTGAGGAGATACTGAGAGGAATGATACGTAACATGAGGACAAACTATCCAAGAGTGAGAATATGGATAAAGCTAGGACCCTTCAAAGATGCTATGAAGGTCATAAAGATAGCTTTCGAAGAAGGAGCACATGCGGTAGTGATAGATGGAAAAGAGGGAGGTACAGCAATGGCACCATGCGTAGCAATGCAGCACCTAGGATATCCAACACTAGTATCACTAGCATTCATAAGAAGAGCAAGAATACTAGGAATAGACAACAAGCTTTCTCTACTTCCAGCTGGTAGACTATACGATGGATCACATGTAGTAAAATCTCTAGCACTAGGCGCATCAGGAATATACATGGGCAGACCACTAGTAATATCAGCACTCGTGAAAGGAGAACAGGGAGTAGTAAACTATCTAGAGAGCGTTAAAGTTGAGACACAGATGCTCATATCAGCACTAGGAAAATACGACCTACACGAGGTAGAGCCAGACGATGTAGCCTCACTAGATCTTAACATAGCTAGAGCACTAGAGATCAAATGGGCATTCGAGCTTCCACAACAGGACATATAGCTAGACCTCTCTCAACATATATGTTGTACACCTATATAGACACTCGAAAGGCACTCTATCACTATACTTAAGCAATATGTCGTCATTCTCTGAAAATATCTCAACAAAACACCATTCTAATCCTGCATGAGCAATAAAGTTTCTACATACGTTCGATATATCCTCAGAACCTGTACTAGAGCACCTTCTTATATCTTCCTCACAGATTTCAACACATCGAGCCCTATCTTCACTATCCTCCTCACCAGCTCTAACACATGCAAGCAACATTGCGCCACCTCTAACGAGGTTAAGAATCCTACTCATGTTATCATCTCTGAAAAGTCTTCCATACTCTACACCTAGAAACGGGTTCAACTCAGATATAATCTTCTCATCATAATCCTGCAACAACTTCAATGATAGAACACCACGACGCTCAGGCACAAGATCTAGGCATTTAATACCTAGCAAGAAGAGAGCCGCTCTAAGAATTACCTCTACTCTATTTAATGCAAATCTTGCAAACCTAACAATCTTAACATTAGAATTCTCTACCTTTACCATTATTCTTCTTCTCCAAATATCGAACAGCTTCTGAAGAAAATTAAATAGAACATCAGCATCAACGTAATATGTTGAGACTATCAATGGAAGACCATGATAGAATGCTCCTATAATCATGTTTATAAGTTTGATAGCATTTATATGATAACCCTTGAAAAACTTTACTATTTCACTATCTAACTCTTTGAATAGGTTCTTTAATTCTTCATGTATCTCTTTACAGATCTTAGAGTACTCTGGAACATCTTTAAGACCTCTAGTACCAGTAATAACTCTTGATACAGAACTTCGATCTTCAAGAATTAGAGGAGGAACGTAAGGTCTAAAATAGTTGACCTCTTCTACAAGATGTATAGTAGCTTCTTGACCATCCTCGAGAACAGGATCTGAGTTATATGTTCTTAACCTAACCTGTCCTTTTCTAAACGTAGCTAGAAGCTGGCAGAGCTCTCTAACTGCCTTATATACGAATACTGGCATATAGTTTACTCCATGTGAGAGATCTACTATGAATTCTAGATCTAGGTCTCTATCAAATATGTTTATATTATTCTTACCTATTAGAACATCTTTTATATATCTTACAAGACTATAATATAAGTACGCATAATAATCATATGCTGAACCTAATGCCTCAAGTATAAGTGTAGTTCTTTCTCTAGTCTTTATTGAGAATCTTCCAACACCTGGACATACCTCTATGTAGAGCTTTTCTAAGTTTATACCATTATTTTTACAGAACTCTATATAGTACTCTCTAACTTCTCTACATAGGTCATCGTAATTATCTACTCTTCTCATGTTAACTCTCTCGAGATATACTGTGTCAGGTACAAATATTATTATGAAGTCTGGATTAAGAGCCTGTACTAGTGGACTCAATGTTGTTCTAGATTCAAGATCTTTCACATCTGAGTCCTCTACACTATATATAGCATGCTTCCAGTTTCTTGGTAATCCCCATGCAGACACTAGTATTCGAACTCTGTTACTCACGTCAACATATGTATAGGACATATCATTTTAAATATTTTAGCTACATCATTAAGTACATGATCTTCGATATCAGACGCATAGCTGAGCTATTTGATAGAAACGTGATGAGATATGATGCATGGTATCTTAACAATATTGATATTGCTACTAGAGAACTAGAGCTTGTAAGATCTTTCAGACTTGAAGGTAGAGGTGTAGAGATTGGTTCTGGAACATGTTTCTTCACAAAAATTCATAGATACTGTATAGGTATAGACTCTTCACTAGAAATGTGTAAAGTATGCAAGAAGAAATATGACATAGATGTCGTGAACTGTGTAGGCGAGCTATTACCTATACGAGATTCTTCTATTGATTACGCGATGATAATAGTTACAATATGTTTCGTAGATGATTATAGGAAGGTTATTAGAGAAGTCTATAGATGTTTAAAAGATAGATCTAAGCTATTAATATGTATTGTTCCTAGAGAGTCATCTATTGGTAGAAGATATGTAGAGAAGAAGCTTATAGGTAACACTATCTTCTATGTTTTTGCTAGATTGTTCACAAGCGGCGAGATAGTGTCAGCACTTCTCGATGAAGGTTTCATATTTGTAGAGTCTAGGTCAACTCTATGCTCTAAGGATGATGATTGTGGGTTCAGGTGCCTCCTCTTTACTAAGTCAGTTTGAAAAGAACTTCATCAGTGCTCAGTAAGAGCCTGATTCATCACTTTATTGGTACTAGCCTTATCCTCTTTGGAACGTTCTCAGATGGAAGCTCTACACCTGCTAGCTCTATATGTACTGTATCCTGTACCCATGGTGTTGATCTTCCAAAGGCTCTAGGCATGTAGTTCCATATCTTTCTTCCTTTATGTGTTGCTGAGTGAACTATCACTACTCTATCAACGTTCAGTCCCTTATATATTGCATTGTTCTCAAGGTTCTTCAACACTTCTAGAAATGCCTTAGCTACTCTAACAGGCCACTTAGCTACTGGCCATCCCTCCCATGGTGTCGTATGGTGTGCCTGTTTCTTCTTGAACGTTCTGATAGGTATAGGCATCTTCAGCTTGATCACCTGTTCAAGATACCACTCTGCCTGCTTGATGGTCATGTACTTTATGAATCTCGCGGTCTCGATGGCCTTCTTCCAGCTTATCCTGTACTCTCTTCCAGCAGCTTTGACGACTTGTTCAGGACTAACTCTGACTCCAAATTTTCTAAACGCCATCTCTACTATGTCCTCGTCAGTAACAGACCAGTGCCATCGAGGCATCGAGTACTAGCCTAGCTAGGCTATATAAGTATTTTGAGACTCGTATAAGCGTGAGAAAGCTTGTTAGAGATAAGATACCAGAGATACTTGAGAAGAAGGGTAGAAGGTTCAGAATAGTTGAGGAGATTAGAGATAAGGAGAGACTTAGAGCACTATTATTAGAAAAGTTGAAGGAAGAGGTTGAAGAGTTTATAAGAAATCCATGTCCAGAAGAGGCTGCAGACATAGTAGAGGTCATAGAGACAGTGCTTAGATTAGAAGGATATTCTCTTAATGATGTTCTAAGTAGAAAGGAGGTTAAAAGAATTGAGAGAGGAGGGTTTGAGAGAGGAATAGTAATAGAGCTAGAGTAGTCAGACCCGACCTTTGTCTTCATCAGCTCAGGGCTGTAGACCCTCATCAACGGTAGATCAAGCTTATCGTCTATTCAAATAGCTTTCTCTTTTTCAACTCTCTGATAATGTTTCTACATGTTTTCCAGGTCTTTCTCGCTATTGGAGGAGGTTCGCCATGTTTAGAGATGTATGATATTAAGAATCTTATGGTTCTAGGATCGCTAGGATAGCCACTACCGAAGTCTCCGTACCTAATCTTCAATTTCTCTATCTCTCTATCTCTAACATATTTCGCTATTATGCTTGCAGCAGATACTATAGGTATAGTAGAGTCAGCTCTATGTTTAGCATAGATCTCTACTCTATCACTATTAAGACTAGTCTTCAATACCTTACTAAATCTCTCAGCATTGACGTCTGGAGAATCAACATAGACTATTATCTTCTTATCTGGAAACTTCTCTATAACCTTCTCTATGAGTTCTCTAATCTTCTCTAGCTCGAGAATGTTTAGCTTGTTCTCACGTACATATCTATCGATCTCTTCAGGACTAACTATGACATAGTCCTGGTATAGGAGTACCTTCTTAAGTCTCTCATATAGTGTCTGTCTTTGAGCTCTGGTAAGCTCTTTAGAATCTCTTACGCCTATCTCACGTAGGCTATCGAGATCCTTTTCTTCCACACATGCTACAGCTATGACCATGGGTCCTATTACAGGTCCTCTGCCAGCTTCATCTATTCCGCATACTATGCTACTCATGTTATCAGTCTACGTAGATGTTCAGCTATGATGTCGAACACCGTTATCTTGCTGTGATTACACTCTATGGTATCGGTACATATTATTGATTTTACTCCTTCATCAATTATCTTCTTATCAGCATTATTCAAAAACTGGCAGTGAGTAGCGATGACATGGATCTCTCGCGCGCCCATGTTCTTAAGTATCTTTGTAGCCTCTCTTATGGTGCCCCCCGTAGCTATTATATCATCTATTATTAGAACCTTCTTATCACGTACATCTACCTGTCTAGGTCTCATAGTTATCTGACCTGTAACTCTATCTCTATGTTTCTCAAAGTAGTCATATGACGTTCCTAAGATCTTAGCAACCTTCTCAGCTCTCCATAGAGACCCAATATCGGGACTGAGTACTATCACATCTTCGCCTATGTTCTCTTTCACGTATCTTGCGTACTTCTCGAAAGGTTCCACGTTTATGCATTCTGCTCTTGATCCTGAAAATGCTTGAGGTTTATGAACATCTACTGTCACTATGTAGTCTGCTCCTAGATTTTCAAAGATCTTTATAAGAGTTTTAAGACTGACTGCTTCTCCATCTCTGAATCTTCTATCCTGTCTAGAGTAGGCTAGGTATGGACATACTAGGACTATTCTTCTAGCTCCTAGATCTCTCAATGTATCGAGAAGTAGAAGTGTTCGAAATATCTTTCTATCCTGATCAGGATAGAGGTCTGATAGAACTATCACATCGATGTCTTTCACATCTACTGGAACTCTCACATAATCTTCACCATCAGGAAAAACCTTATATTCTGTAGAAACACTTTCAATACCTAGATCACTAGCTAGCTTTCTACTTCTCTCAGCTGATTCAGGAAAGGTTAATATAAGAGCCACGTAGATGTATAGCGTAGAGAAGTATTTAACTTGATCCCGATGAGATAGATAGTGGAGAAACAGTGATAAAGAACATGCAGAAGAGTGGTGTAGATGATGAACCCAGGCTGTGTGATGTGATGAACGAGGTTAATAGCGCTGAGACTATAGAAGACGTCTTTAAGGCATTAGAGAACTATGTTATAAACCTATGCACCTACATGGGGATTGATCCTCCAGAGCTAAGAGTAGAGAATCTCGATGATGTTGCTAGACCTGTGAGAGCTATCTATGACGATTCTGCCATAGTGATAGATTGTAGATATCTTGAGTTTCTCTACGAGGAGTATGAGTACTATTCTAGAAACGTTAGAAGATATATTGATAAGGTATCTAGAGAATTTAGTCAAGGATTTCTATATAATATACATTATAAGCCTAGAAACATGTGGGAAGATGCTATAATAAGCTATGTAGCATCATTCTCATCATCGCTTCGCCCTCTTGGAGCGTGTATAGGTAATATAGTGATAGATAACGTGACTAATAGCTGCCTAAGAAGGTCGATCTTGAGGTTTGTTAAGATTGCTAGAAGTGATAGAGATCTTGTAGATACCTTGTTTTCTCTTAACTACATGATATGTGATCTCGTACCAATGATATTCTCTGAACCATTTGCAAGAATAGTAATCATAGATCCGCGAGTAATGATGTTAGACGAGTTTTATAGATGTCTAAGAAATCTAACTATTAGACCCCTCTTTGAGATAGTTGAGATGATTGTACATGAGATCAATGGTCATGTCATGGATAAGGCAGATGCTGTTCTCGATCTTCTGAAAGCTCTTCTTCGATTGAAATCTAGGCTAGTAAAAATGCTTTAGTATCCTCATGCTTCAAGTATCTGTGAGATAGATGATAGACGATATTGTAGATCTTGCATATCGTGTGATGAAGATACTCAGAGATAGGGGAATTGAAGGTGATGTATACTGTGAGTACTCTAGAGAGATAACTGCAGAATGTAGAGAAGGAAGATTCCAGACAGCATCTGTGACCGAGGAGAAAGGTCTAGGACTCAGAGTCATAGTAGATAATAGAGTAGGATTCGTATACACGAGCAAGATAGATGCTAGTCCTATAGACCTCGTAGATAGGGCATGTAAGATAGCTCGAATATGTTCAAGAGTAGACAAGTGGAGAGGTCTTCCACGTCCAGGAAAGTTTCCTCATGTACCCGACATATATAGTCCAGAGCTAGAGAACACAACTATAGAGAACGTGTTAGAGAACGTTAATAAGTTTCTTAAAGAGTATGAAAAAGATAGACAAGTATTCAGTTTCTGGGTTGCCGAGATTGGAGTATCTGTCTCGAAGATATTTCTAATAAATAGTGAAGGTGTAGAAGCATCTTATAACGAGACTACCTCAATATCGCTCGTAGAGGTGAACGCTAGAAAAGAAACATATGTGACACCGGGAGTCTACGAGGCTGAGTATAGTAAGAAGAACCTAGTCGATCTAGTAGAAGTCTACGAGAAAGCTAAAGAGAAGGCTAGAAGTCTTCTAGATCCTGTAAAACTAGATGAGAAGAATATAGCAGTAGTAGTTACTACAAAAGCTCTTGCAGAACTTCTCTCAAACACTATAAAGCCCATGCTTACTGCAAGCAGTTTTGCATTAAAGATGAGCCCATTCATAGGAAAGATAGGTCAGGAGCTCTTCTCAAGAGAGCTCACATTAATAGATGATGCAACAGTACCTGGAGGACTCTCAAGCGCTCCCTTCGACGATGAGGGAGTCCCCACACGTAGAAACATTCTAATAGAGAATGGCATACTTAGAGGAGTAATATCAAACATATATTGGGGATCTATGATAGATATAGATAGCACAGGAAACGGTTTCAGAGGAGACTACTCAACAACACCTGGAATATACTACACTAACGTGGAGATACTTCCAGGAAGCTTAAAGATGGAGGAGCTGTACAATAGTGAGGAACCTATACTACTAGTAGATTATGTACAGGGCGCTCACACAAGCAATCCAGTAAGTGGCGAATTCAGCGTAGCTGCACCATGTTCATGGATAGTTAAGAAAGGTGAGAAGAAGGCTGTAAAAGGCATAATGATGTCAGGAAAAATGTATGACATACTGAGAGAAGCAAGATTTACTAAAGAAAGAGAGACTCTACTAACATTTACGCTACCGTACATGTACGTACCTAGAGGACTAATAAGCATCGTTACGTAACGTAGAGAAGAACTACCTCAACCTTATGTATTCTCTTCCTATGATGCTTATACATTAATGGAATATTTATGATTCTTCTACCAATTATTATGGCGTTTCTCCCAAGCTCTCGTATCTTACGAACAACATAGTCAACTGTCTCAGCTTTATGAATAGTATATACTTTTGAACCTACCTTAATAGCAGATTTTAGAAAATCTATATCAATACCTCTCCTACTCTGAACACCAAATGGAGGATTTTGAAATACTAGATTAAATACATTATCTCTAAATGGTGGATATCTAGCATCAGCAAGTACTAGATCTATCCTAGAGTCAACACCTATATTATAGATGTTTTCTCTTGCATCACTTATAGCATCACTATCAACATCTAGACATATGACTGCCCTAGCTCCAAGAAGAGCAGCAGCTATAGCGAACCTAGCTGTTCCACAGCCAAGATCTAGGACTCTTGAATTATGTACTTCATTTCTCATATATGAGAACCATGCTAGCTCCGCGACTATTGAAGAATCTGTAACATATTGTTCAAGCTCAAGCTTAGGTCTTGAAAAACGTTTAACGTTCTCTAGAATGATCTCAAGATCCTTCTTAGATCTCACATGCATACAGCTCTCTCTTTGAATATATCTAAAGAAAAAACTAATATCCAACTCGCCGAGTAATCTCTCACAGATAGCGTGAACTTAACTTTAAAAAGAGAAAGAGAACATGACATAAACGCAACTAGAGACGGAGCCATACCTTAATTAGTGGGATGAGCAGAAACATAGCAGGGACTTGATATGGGTCGTGTGGTTTGGTCTAAGGTTGCTAAGGTTTTGCGTGAGGAGTATGTTGAGGGGAATAGATGCAAAATATGTGGAGAAGAGA
>JAADCU010000099.1 GCA_013154355.1 Thermoproteota archaeon
GTAACAATGGAGAGATTATTTTAGGGCCAGATAAAGGTATACCGAACACTACAGCTTATTGGAGCATTATATATGGTCCATATAACTATACTGTAGAGATAGGGCCTAAACAGTATCGTTGGTTTAATGAGACATACTGCCTCGTTAAGTTAAAGCTTCCCGATGTAGTAGTATTGTCTGAATATTCTTTTGTTAAATTACCGACTTATTCATACGTTAGAATATATCATTTTAACTCTTCAGTTATTACTATTAATGTATCAAAACATGGTGTATCAGATCTTTTCATTGTTTACCCTAAGAATATTAATGCAAATATAACCGTCAGTAGTAATGCTACACTGTACAAGGAGTATAGTTACGGATGGTATAATGTATCATTTATAGTTAGAGATTACCGTTTCAGCAACGATATTACAATAAGTATTCATTTCTCAAATCAAGTAACTATGGGGCCTCCGAGCGCTACAGAGTATCCTTACATTAACTATTTGGTTAGACAAAAGATTTCATCACCAAGTACATTAATCATTCCCATAACTCAGTTTATATATTCTGTTTTTATAGGCCCAATGGTGTATGTTGCCATTTTACTATCGTCTTCCTACGCCCTTGCGAGGCTTCTAGGTGGAGCTGAGCCCAGAATAGCTAGGCTCATAATAACTGGTATATAGTGTGGGACTATGAAGGTAGAGAATATATTATTATTGATTTCATTTGTAATGTTTATCCTCTCGCATAATGTCTTATCTCTAATATTATTCATGCTTGTGCTGATCATCTACTTGATCATATGGAGGTTGAGAAGAATTGCTGAAAAAGACAATGTATGATATAGTTAGGAATTTGATAAAAATCAATATCGATGTAAGGATAAACGACTCGATGATGATTACTAAACACGGAAACAAGGTTATCGTTCAAAAATTCTTAATCGCTGATAAAGTAGAGTATGGAATCAATGATCTCGATAATAGTGATATACTAAAAATTATGGATAATTATGCATCCCTTATAGAAAGGCTGCCTCCTGGTATAGAGATACTGATTATGAAGAGAGAGAAAGATCTCGTTAAGCTCTCTAGGAAGATTAGTAATGAAATGATGAATATAAGAGCAAAACTTGATGTTGTTGAAGAGCCTCATATTAGAACGCGTCTTTTGTCTCGTCTTAAAGTCCTTGAGGAACTATATAAGATGATTATAACATCTAATAATGTTACCAAGTTACAAATAGTATTCAAGATTAGGAGTGAATCTAAGGATGTATCTAGTGCTATTATGAAGGTTAAACAGTACGAGGAACTAGTTTTGTCAATATTTAACAATTATTTTAGGATAAAGTTGAGACCGCTGAGTTCTTCCGAAATAAAAGAGCTATTGGCTTACAATTTAGGGTTAGTATCAGAGTTTAACAAGAGCTCTATTATTCTGGAACATAGTAGGCTCAAAACACTAGCTCCAATAAGGCTTCATTCCCCCGCGCAACCCGCTACGGATAATCTAGTCTTAATAGGATATGATATAGATACAGAATTACCTTTTGGACTCAATGTTTATGGTTTATTTAAACATGTGATCATTCTCGGGCCCACGGGTAAGGGGAAGACAACTCTTCTTGCAACAATTATCGAAAGCATGCTATCGATGCTAAACCTTAGGATATTTGCTTTTGATTTTAAGGGTGACTTGGCACGATACGTCGATAATGATATTATTGATGTTGTGAACCCTAGTATATATCCTATTAATATATTAGTGAGGCCTCCTTGGCTCAAATTAATAGATTGGGGAATCATTGTAAAAGACGTGCTGGAAAACATTGTAGGTTTAAGCACTAAGAATATTGCCGATATACTAAAAATTATCAGTAGGGAAAGAGTAGTACGAAGACCTGAAGATATTTTAACGGATCCGAACTTGTCGAGGCTTTCTCCAGTTATTGATCTACTAATAAATGATCCTGATTACGATAAGCTCGATAAGTTATTAAATAAAGGAAACGTCTTGTTTAATATCTCAACTCACGGTACAATGTATCAGAATGCTTATGCGGGCTTAATTTTAGGGATCTGCTCTAATTTGTTACTCCAATATATTGGAGAGAATGAACCACTCGAGAAAAGAGATGATAAGAACTCGCATATGGGAAATGTTATAATTATTGACGAGGCTTGGAGAGTCTCTAATTTATACAGTATTAAAAGGCTTGTTAAAGAAGGTAGGAGTAGAAAAGTCTCTGTTATTATGGCTACCCAGAACCCTACGGACGTTCCTCGAGAACTATATGAGAATATCCAAACTATCGTTGTATTTGGCTCGCCCAACAAGGACTATCAAGAACAGGTTCACGAAATACTGGGTGTTCCGCGAAAGATATTGCGTAGGCTCTCATATCTTAGTGTTGGAGAGGCATTAGTTGTAGATGCTGAAACACGCAGGCCTATTATAGTAAAGATTAAGCCTCCCCGAGGAATTAGAAGTAAGATGATATAGACTAGGCTATGCGATGATGTGAGGCGGGCTTTACCGAATGATAATGATGGGGAGTGCGGTCGTATCTGAGCATTACGGGAAATATTTTATAAGATGCTTCCTAGAATTCTCCATTGAATCATAACCTGGTATAGTGAGGTGGATATGCTATGGGTGGAAGGCAGCGTACAAGTCTGTTTATGACAAAGGAAAAAACAACGGAAAGAATGAGTAGAGAGCTAGCGAAATCAAAGAAGACTGGTAAGCAAAGGAGGAAGTAGAACTAATTGTTTTCACTGGAAGTGGCTCTTCCGTCAAGCGTTATTTCTATAGAGAACGGGCTTTTGCTCCGCACTCTAAAAATTTATCAGATTATTAGAACTACGGCTATTTTCGGAGTGGAGAAGATAATAGTTTATCATGATGGTTTTATCCCTTTATCTCTTCATAGAAGAGTTACTACATTGATTAAGAAAATTCACAAGTACCTTCTGACTCCTCCCTATCTACGTAGAAAACTTGTGCCTATAGACAAAGATCTAAGGTTTGTCGGTGCCCTTCCTCCGTTGAGACTAAATGTGTTTGACGTATCTTCAACGCCTCGTCTAAATGAAATACGTATATGCCTAATAAGGAGGACTGGCGGCAAGGTTTTGGCTGATTGTGGTTTAAAGAAAGAGGTATTAATTGTAGATAGCGTCTGTGATACGATCGGTGATAGACTAGGGATAGTGAAGATAATCGATACTCGTAAAATGATTGGTAGATGTATTGATAGGAACAAGCATAAGATCTACTTGGGTCCCTCATTATCATATGAGCATAGATTAAAGGATATAGTTGATAAGAACTTAGATGAAGATACATGCATTGTTGGTACAAGTAGATATGGATCTGTTCCAGCCCCCTCAGATGTGAAGACAGCTGTTTCTGGAAAGAATAGATTATTAGTCTTATTCGGTTCTCCGTATGGTGGGCTATATGAGATCGCTAGAAACGAGAACTGGGATCTGAGTGATAAGATAAAATATGTATGGAATACTATACCCGGCCAGCACGTGAAAACTATAAGAACAGAAGAAGCACTCATAATAACCCTAGGGCTGATTAATTTATTAATCCGGAAGTGAGGTTTTATAATACCCTAAGTATTGTAAGATACTCCGGCATGGCAGGTGAAGACAATGGGCCATAGAAAACACAGTGCGCCGAGACA
>JAADCU010000087.1 GCA_013154355.1 Thermoproteota archaeon
ATATGTCTAGCATGTCCACACTACAAACCTAAGAAATTATAAAACGTCTCAGAAACGTCACCATAAGACAGTGAGACACTTACATTCAACTACACATAACTAACTCACATGAAGTTCAAAGCAGAACCTTAATGATAAATGAAAATAAAATACTGAACACTCACATGAAAGCTCAGAAGTTTCTCAACTCATGTAACCTGGCAATACAATATGCTGCGCAATCTACGTCTACGAAATATGAGACGTCTTGAGACGTCTCACGGTGACAGTGTGACAATTACGTTCAATCTATCATACAGAATCTTACATAAGTTTAAAACAGAACCATAATTATAAATAAAGAGGTAATAACTAGCATCCTCTCATTTCGGTACTCCTCATGTGATGAAAATATTAAGATAATAATCCCAGAGATAGGGAAGAGAAAGTTATCTTTTAAACGAATTATCGTGATATTGGTTCTTTTAATGGTTTTTGTATTATTATGTAGTATTGTAGCATTAGTGGTATGTATTTGTGTTCTTTTACTATGTATATTGGTTGGTCTTTTGTATTGAGCTTATATACGTATAGTACAAAGTTGTGTTTTACAGTATCTGTCGTATGTACGTCAAATAACATTTCTATTCCTACTATCTTCGAGTTAACGTATGTGAATGTGAAGAATCCAAGTGCTATACGGTAGAATAATGCTAATAATTCATCTTCTGGTGTAAATACCATTGGTAGCAATATTTTTAGTAATGACTGTAGGAAGTTTGATACTAGTCCCGCCCAGGAACTTTCTTCCCATGAAGCAACATTAAAATCATTATATAGTATTGTACTAGATTGTGTTCCTGCTGGTATTACTTCTCTAAAAACTAGCTTATATTCATCATTTGTCCAATTTACTAACTCTCCGAACAGCTGACTCGGATACTTATATGATATCTTTGCTGAAGAAACATCAAAGTCTTCTAGAGTGTAGTATGGTATTGGAAATGTTGATACTGGTATAACAACCCAGTAATCTGTACCATTAATTGTTGTATCAGTAACATAATATGCTAATGAAATACCATCAGCAACATATCTTAGAGTAGTAGGAACAATAATATAAAGATCTGGCCCCTTCTCATCAGCATATCCATATTCTGGTATGAAATTTCCTATAGCATTAGTTACACCATCTATTAAATATCCTAGAAATGCTATACCAGCCCGATATGTTGAATATTTGAATTTTTGGATTTCTAAATGTGCTTGTACTGGTGCATCTGTTATAAATACCATTGATACTCCTATTGGTACTTCTATATGATATTCTGTTCCTGGTTTAATAATGTTATTCCATAATGGAGCAGGAAGATATGGTCCATATTTTATATCTTTCAGTAATCCTAGAAAGCACTGCATTGAGAATGCTGATTCTTGTCCTAGTCCAATACTACCACTAAATAGGTGATATGCTACACATTTTACTGCTTCATCTGCTGTATAGTACTTTTTTGAGTAGAAGTATGCAAGTGAGTAATATGTTGCATATACTTTCCAAAGCTCTTTCTTAACATCATCACTAAAATACTCGATTCTACTCATCCAACCTCTTGGAGGACTATTTCTAGCATTATACAACTGATCCCAAAATACTTTAACCATATCTGGCATACATGGCCAAGGTTTCTTCCAGGGTGGTCTAGGTGATGAAGAAGCTGTAATTGTAATAGTTTTCTCGATCTTCAACATATGAGTCTCTTCTAGCAACTTTACAAAATTCATAGGTCTACCATGTAGAATCTTCTCTTTTAGTGATGTATGGTAGATAGATTTGACTAGTCTATTCATTGCATAGTTGAATATATTTGTCATGTTTGTATACTCTATTTCATCCCTAGTTACTACTATCCATAGTGGTTGTCTAAATAATTGTAATGGATCTTTAATAGATTCTCTAACAGCTTCATAATATTGTAATTTTCTTACAATCCTTAAGAACCTCGATGTATCATACGTATATGTTCCAATATAGAAATGACCATACTTATCATACATGTAAAATGTAATCCAGATAGTTGGCAACGTAAGATCAGTTTTACCATATCTCCCACTCCTCCTAAGCTCACTATAGTATCTAACAAAATCGTTAATTGCTTTAGACAAATCAATACAAATGGTCTTAGAATTACTTAACCAGTAACTCCAAGTATATAAGCCATATGGAGTCGTTACAGAAATCTCAACAAAACCACTCAACTTTAAGCCATGATAATCAAATATCGATTTATCGAAAGTAATCGCAACCTTAGTAAAATACCCACTCCTAAAAGAAAAGAAAGAACAACCAACACCATAAAAAACATCAGGAAACCTAACAAAACCACCAGAAACATACAACCCATAGATAACTGTTAAAACAAGCAGAACTATCGCAATAGCACATGCCACAACTGCAACTCTACCCCACTTACCTAGCCTTGTTGTTTTTGCTAGATTAGTCATTGTTTTGCTGTATGTTTGGTTCACTCTTAGTGATAACGATGTTACTGCGCATGGTAATAATTGCTGGTAACTTATACTAAATGTATAAACTTGAGAATAGGATACCGATTACGATTCTATGAGTACAATAATACTTAATTCTCGCTTAAGGATAGGATATTTCGATGGTGATGAGAACTGCGATGTTGACATGTACTATACTAATGATACTTATGACATGTGCTACATGTATGAGTATAGTACTAGCATGTCATGTCCAGACATTTTCTACATCTGTAAAAACTGGTAAGATAATTCATGTAAAGCCTCAAGCTAAGATTCCGATAAGTGACATATTAGGTCCTTATCAATGTGTCATGTATGGTCCTCTATATCTTAATAAGGAGGAGAACGTTCGCATTACAGTTACCTGGTATCCAAGCTATGAAGTACTTGTTATTGGTCTACTTAATTATGAAACAGGCAAGTATATTGATAAAGTAGTTGCTGGCGGATATACTAATACGATATTTAAAACATGGGCAACAGCTAATTACTATATATTCATCTGTAATGATGGTCCTCTTATCGTCTATTATTCTGGTTCAATAGAAGTTTAAGTGATGTCTGATTTATTGGCTCTACCCATGTTTTAACATCTTTTATCTTAAATCTTACAGTTCTTATAGTTCCATTACTAAAATCTACCTTAATCACCAATATTCTATTCTTAAAATCTACAATAGCTCCAGAAAATATTTTCTCATCAATGCTAGGAGATTTATTTATAATGAGAAATTTAATCATTAAGAGTGTCATCATTATTATTCCAACTATCATACATATTATTATGACTAAATTCTTTCTTTGTCTAATTAGTGATAGATTTCTAAGATATCTGAACATGTCTAGTCTAGACGTAGAGCATAAAGATATGGAATCTTCATCACATTTGCGAACATTAGAATCCTCTAAGAGTTCAGCTATATCTACGCTATCTTTCGGTCCTATATAGCACCATTTTCGTCCATGTCTAAAATAGACATACTCATAACCACTTATAGTCTTGATTACGATAACTCCTTCTTGACCACATTTTGGGCATCTTCCACGACCAAGAGAACGAGAAGACATAAAATAGAAACAACGGCACAAATATTAAACATTC
>JAADCU010000116.1 GCA_013154355.1 Thermoproteota archaeon
TCGAGAGCGTTATTGCTGGTAAGTATGTTCCAGTTGGTACTGGAATGGTTGAGCTGATGATGGAGCTGTAACCTGGGAAAAGATTTTTAACACTTTGTCTAGGTCTAGCGTCAGTTATGGTTGACTTAGCTAGAGAGCTTAAGGTAGCTATAAATACTGGAAAAGTTGTTCTAGGGTCAAGACAGACAATAAAAGCAATACTTAGAGGAGAAGCTAAGGCTGTGGTAGTTGCTGCAAACATACCTAACTGGATAAGAGATGACGTTGAGTACTATGCTAAGCTTGCTCAGATACCTGTCATAGTGTATCCAGGATCGAGCTGGGAGCTTGGTGCTGCATGTGGAAAGCCTTTTAAAGTCTCAACGCTAGCTATAATTGATCCAGGAGAGAGTGCTATACTAGAGCTAGCACGAGGATGAGACCATGCCCAACATAAGACTAACAGACGAGGAGCTAAGATATGCAGCACTATTCGAGAAGATAACAGGGATAGTGCCAGTTGACACTATAATCGACGAGAACTATAACAGGATAATATTCGTCGTCGACAAGGGCTTTGCACCACTGGCAGTAGGTAGAGGTGGGGTCAACATAAAACGTCTAAGAGAGCTGATAGGAAAGGACGTGGAGGTCGTAGAGAAAGGTGACACACCTGAAGAACTCATAAAGAACTGTCTATACCCGGCGAGAGTTCTTGCAGTGAAGATAATGAAGCTTCCCTCTTCAGGAATAGTTGCAATAGCTACAGTACATCCAGACGATAAGGCCATAGCTATTGGTAGGCAGGGTAGAAACATAAGTAGAGCTAAGCTTCTAGCTAAAAGGTACTTCGATATTGAGAAGGTGATACTGTCCTAGGACCTGTAGCTGAGACTAAGACTTTTAAACCTCTAGGAGGCTTCTAACAAGACATGCCTGGCAAGAAGAGTCCTGTAGGATTATTCGCAGCTAGGAAGCTCAGATTAAAGAGGAAGAAGTTCAGGTGGAGCGACCTACACTATAAGCGTAGAGTGCTACGATTTGCTAAGAAGTTTGACCCACTTGAGGGTGCTCCAATGGCTAGGGGAATAGTTCTTGAGAAGGTTGGTGTAGAGGCCAGAAAGCCTAATGCAGCAGTTAGAAAGTGTGTTAGAGTTCAGCTAGTTAAGAACGGTAAGATAGTTACAGCATTCGTACCCTATGACGGTGGTCTCAACGTTATAAACGAGCATGATGAGGTCATAATAGAGAGAATAGGAGGACCAGAAGGTAGAGCATATGGAGACCTACCTGGCGTCAGATTTAGAGTAGTCATGGTTAATGGTGTAAGCCTAAAAGCAATATTAGAGGGTAAGAGACAGAAACCTATGAGATAGATCTAGCGTCTTCTCCTATATATTGGCATGTTCATTAACGCTATATGGGTCCTACCACTGTAGAATCTTGTCTCAACATTTCTACTTCTCAACCTCTTCTCTACCTCTTCAACCGTAAGCTTCTCTGGGTCATGTTTCTTGCTTCCTATTATGAAGTTGCATGCATAGCCGAACGATGGTATCCATACGTTATATTCTTTAACTATTGGAAATACCTGTCTTACAGATTCTAGAACTTTATCATAGACGTTCTCATAGTAGAATGATGAACCTGCTTGAGTAACCATTACACCATCTTCTGTCATTATGTTACTTATCTTCTTATAGAACTGTGCTGTATAGAGCTCATATGCTATCTCTGATGCATATGGGTCTGTTAGATCTAGTATTACTACGTCATATTTATCAGTAGTCTTCTCTACGTATTCTTTACCATCTGCTATGATTACTCTACCTCTTGGATCGTAGAATGATCCTTTATGAAGTTCCTGAAGGTATTGTTTTGAGAGTTCTACTACTTTCTCGTCTATGTCTACCATCACTGCTTCTGTTACTGTGTTGTGTTTCAGTACTTCTCTCAATGTTGCTCCTTCTCCTCCTCCTATGATGAGTACTTTTCTTGGGCTAGGATGAGTTATCATTGCTGGATGAACAAGCGATTCATGGTATATGTACTCGTCTACTTCTGTTGACTGTACTAGTCCGTCTAGTACTAGTGCTCTACCATATTCTGTTAGTTCTACTATCTCGATGTTCTGGTACTGGCTTCGTGTCTGTTGTAATACTCTGCTGATCTTCATTATCATGTATGTCTCATATGAGACTGGCTGTATTACTACTAGTCCAGGTATTATTAGACCTGTCACTATAGGTCTCACGTGGTCAGGGTTTTTAAGAAGTAATAGTACTAGTCTAATTGCAGAGTGATGAGGATATATGTTGAGACGTATGGCTGCTGGCTAAACAAGGCTGATAGTATGATCATGATTACTCTACTCCTGAGAAGAGGATATAATATTGTTTCGAGGATAGATGATGCAGACATAGTAATATTAAACACATGTGCTGTAAGAGGAGACTCTGAGATAAGACAGCTCAAACGTATGAGAGAGCTATATAGTAAGTATCCTGACAAGATCTTCATAATAGCTGGCTGTCTAGCTAAAGTACGTATTAGTGAGATAAGAAAAATATTTGAAGGTAAATGTATAATTGTTGGACCTAATGACGTAGAGAACATTGATAAGATAATTGACACTGCACTGAGAGGGGAACGTAAGATCTTCCTAAGCGAGGATCGACCAATGACGGTTCTACCCGACCATATTCCAGAGCTGACAAGACATATATATGTTGTTCCTGTTCAGGTAGGCTGTCTCTGCTCATGTACTTTCTGTGTCACAAAATATGCTAGAGATGTCAGAGGCAAAGTTAAGAGTTATCCTATCGATATCATAGTGGAAAACGTGAAGAAGGCTATTAGTAAAGGTGCAAGAGAGATCTACCTGACAGGCCAGGACGTGGCTTGTTATGGTTATGATAGAGGATATACTCTTGTAGATCTCCTTGAGAAGCTGTTATCTAGTATAGATAGAGATGACATCTTTGTTAGGATAGGAATGTCTGAGCCAGAAGCATTCAGTAAGATTGCTAATCAGGTCATAGATATAGTGAAGAGAGATCATAGAATCTTCAAGTATTTTCACCTACCTGTTCAGTCAGGAAGTGATAAGATTCTGAGATTAATGCGTAGAAGATACACTGTCGATGAATATAGAGAGCTAGTACGTAAGATACGTAGAGAGATCCCTAATGCAACAGTCGTGACAGACATGATAGTAGGATTTCCTGGAGAGACAGAGGAAGATTTTGAGTTATCTCTAGAGCTGATAAGAGAGTTAGAGTTTGATAAGGTACATGTTGCACGTTTTAGTCCTAGACCTTTTACGGAGGCTGAAGTCATGAAAGATCAGGTACCTGACAGCGTCAAGAAGGCTAGGAGTAGAAAAATGGTGGAGATAGCTAATGAGGTATCTCTTAAGAGAAATCTAGCATATATAGGTAAGATATGTAGAGGAATTGTAAGTTCTGTAGATCAGAAAGGTCAGGGAGTAGTAGTTAGATTAGAGAACTATAAGCCAACTATAGTCAAGAACGTTAATGAGGAGCTTGTTAGTGCTATAGTTGATGTACATGTTAGAGATGCTACTCCAATAAATCTTCTAGGAGATATAAAGAACATAGTTGTCGAGCCTATCAGGATGTCTAGGATAGTTCGAATATGTGAAGAACTTGTTGAAGATGCTAGCTAGTGAGATCAGGAAGATACGTAAGATTCGTGCTGAGGATCTTGACAAGATATCGAAGATAGTTATGGAGGTCTTTCCAGAGGACTGTAATATAATAATTAGATACATAAGGTACATATATGCCTTTGTTAGAGATCACTCATATATTGTAGAGATCAATAATGAGTTAGTAGGTTTCTCAATAAACTCTGTAGAGTATGGTAGAGGTCACGTAATGTATCTTGCAGTAAAGAGTAACTATAGGAGAAGAGGTATAGGTAAAGCTCTTCTATGCGTATCGCTTATACATTTCTTTCATCAGCTAGATCTTTCAGAAGTTTTTCTAGAAGTTCAGACAGAGAACATTCCCGCTATCAAGCTATATGAGAGTCTTGGATTTCGTATAGTTAGAAGAATACCTAGGTACTATGTTGATGGTAGTGACTGTTATGTGATGATCATAGATAGAGGAACGTTCGATAACGTCTGTGAGAAGATATGTATGAGACTACTCAACAACTATGACCTTCATGAGGTTGGTAGTCTCTTCTCTAAGTCCTCCCGTCATGACTACTATCTCTCCAACTGATATTTCCTCCTCTTTCTTTAAGGTCTCCAGTAGCTTGTTAAGTGCTTCCCACACATCCTCGACATCATGTACAATATAGGGTTTTACTCCCCATAATAGTTGTAGCTGTCTTCTAACTTTCTCGCTCCTGGTAGCAGCATAGATCTCTGTTCTTGGTCTAAATCTGCTTACTCTTCTAGCTGTTGTTCCACCTCTAGTATATATGAGTATCTTAGCGTTGAGTAGGTCTGCTACATGTGCTACACCATGAGCAAACCTGTCATGTAGACTAGCTCTAGGATACTCAACATCTACATGAATCTTCTTCTCAGCTTCTTCTATGATTCTTCTTAACCATCTTACTGCTTCTACAGGATACTTACCTACAGCGGTCTCGTCTGCAAGCATGAGAGCGTCAACTCCTTCTCTAACTGCGACCATGACGTCTACTACCTCTGATCGTGTAGGCATAGGTTTCTCAACCATTGATTCTAAGAGCTGTGTAGCTACTATGACAGGTTTCGCATAGTATATGCTTCTTCTAACTATCTCTAGCTGTATCTCAGGTATCTTCTCTAGAGAGAAGTATAGTGCAAGATCTCCTCTTGCTACGAGTACTGCATCTGCCTCATGTATTATCGAGTCCAGGTTCTCTACTGCTCTTCTAGTCTCTATCTTAGCTATGACCTTTATGTCTTCTGCACCTCTATCCTGTAGATAGTCTTTTAGTACTCTAACATCTTCTCTCGATCTCACGAAGGATAGTCCAACGTAGTCTAGTCCTGCCTCTATTACGAACTCTAGATCTCTCATATCTTTCTCAGTAAGTGTCGGTAAGGGAAGGTCCTTACCAAGTATGGAGAAGGTCATCTCTGACTTCACTATGCCATCGTTAAGTACTATACATTCTACATGTCTCTCCTTCACTTCTTCTACACGTAGCCAGAGTGCTCCAGCTCCTAGGACTATTGTGTCTCCTTCCTCTATTATGTCGAACACTTTCTTACTTGGTAGAGGTATCTCATATTTTGATGCTTGTCCTGTCTCTGCTAGAACTATTATTACCTTATCACCCTTCTTCACCTGATAACTGTTGTCAAGTTTTCCTGTTCTTACTGTTGGTCCTTGAAGATCTCCTACGACTGGTATAGGTTTCTCAACAACTTTCTCAGCTTCTCTTACTAGGTTCACCATCTCTCTCCACATATCTGGATTACCATGCGCAAAGTTTATTCTGAAACAGTCTACTCCTTCTCTCGCTAACCTTATGACGACGTCTCTATTCATTGTTGCTGGACCTATCGTAGCTATGATCTTGGTTCTTCTACGGTAAACCACGTGCTAGTAATATCTATCTAATATAACTATCTTACTGAGCTACCACTCTTTGCAAGATTCCTGAACCTGACAGCATCATCAAACATGTACACATTATTGAAGAGAACATACACCAGAGACCCATCACAGTTATTACAGATCTCAAGTAGCTTTCTAAGATCATCATCAGTATACTTGTACCTATAGTTTACCTCTCCCGGACCTATCCCATGAAGTCTAAAGTAGTTTACTTCCTGTCTCTTTACTGGAAGCCTACGAAAAGGATCAACAACATGCATTATTCTACATTCTTCAAATATCTTTCTCAGAAGATCTAACTTATTATAAAACTCTCCTCTAGGCTCCCAACCTATGATTATGCCATCTCGTTTAATAGTACTGAAGAACTCTATTATCCATCTACAGGACTCTTCGGTAGCTGGAAGTGATGGAGGAGTCTGAAATATGAATACTTTAGCTTCTAATGGTTTAACATTGTTTAGAAATTCTTCCCATAGCTCAATATTTTCTTTTGTTGGTCTAAGTAGTCCATAATTCTCTAAACGTCCCTTCAATCGATACTTCATCTTCTTCCAGGTAGGTGATCTAGAACTATGAGTTAGTGCTTGAAATACTTTAACAGTAAACTCAAAGTTCTCTGGAGCTTCTCTTCTAAGTTCTCTCAATCTTTCAGGGTTAGGCATATCGTAGAATGTTTCCTGTAGCTCAACTACGTCAAGGTTCTCATAGTATCTTCTTCTTGGCTGTCTTATGCCGCATGTTCCTGTCTTTATGATCATGTTCTCAGACTTCTCTACTGTTCTCTATCTTCATTGTCCTATGAATTCTAAGTCCACAGTTTGGGCATCTATATACTTTCTCTATTACCTTGTCCTTAAGTATCTTGCTATTGAACTTCCATAGGTAGAGAACGTACATGTTTGATAGACATCTTGGGCATCTTCCACCATCTTTAACAATATTCATTGCTAGATCTATGAACGTTGTTATGATATTGTTAACGGCTTCTTCTAGTGATTTATCTAGAATTGCTATATCGACACTATATATTTTAACATCTATGAATAGATCGTACCAGTATCTTGCTCTATCTAGACTATGTAGTACTTCATCAGCTATTGAGTATGCTCTTGGAGCTATGATTATTAGTGATTGGACATCTCCTAGCTGAAACTCGTCTATCAGGTTGAGAGGATCATACCAGTCTAGGTAATCTTTTTCTGAGAACCAGACACTTATTCTTAGGGTCTTCTGCACAGCTTTTACTAGGTCTTTCCTCAGTCTTATTATTGTGAACCCTCTCTCAAACAGGTACTTTATGACCTTCTCTATCAGGTTATCTTGCCTCATCTGCCAGCTCTCTCTAGCTCGCCTAGGTTTATATCCATCTGCTTAAGCAAGCTCTTTGGTAATCTCTTTCTAGACTTCTTCATCTCGTTTATGAGTCTTCTAATCATCTGATAGTACTGTAATAGTTCTCTAACATCTCTTGGAGTAGTTCCTGAACCTCTGGCAATTCTTCTTATTCTTGATGCATCTAGTATGTCCGGGTTAAGAAGTTCTTCCTTAGTCATTGACTGTAGGATAGCGTACCATTTACGCATTCTCTCTTGAGTAGCCTTAAGCTGATCATCTGAGAGTCCTCTGACGATAGGCATAGGCATTGACTGTACTGGCAGTAGTTCAAGTATCTTGCTTAGAGGACCAAGCTTCATTATTGTTTCAAGCTGCTTCTTCAATGTGAGTAATGTGACCTTACCTTCCTCAATATCTTTCTCAACCTCTTTCAGAACCTTCTCCTCTTCTTCGAGAGCTTTCACTTTCTCTACCAATGTCTCTAGATCACCAAGTCCAAGTAGTCTTGATACGAATCTACGTGGATTAAATACTTCTATCTCCTCAACATCTTCTCCGGTTCCTATGAACTTTATTTTTGCGCCAGTCTTTATTACTGACATTAACGCTCCTCCACCACGTGCCGTGCTATCCATCTTTGTTATAAAGATCGAGTTTATAGGTACGTACTTCATGAATGCTTCTGCCTGTACTGCCGCCTGTTTTCCTGATGTTGCATCTATGACAAGCATGACCTCGTCAGGCTTTATGGTCTCGTATAGTCTCTTCACCTCCTCCATTAGCTCCTGCTCACTTCTATGTCTTCCAGCAGTGTCTACTATTATCAGGTCAACACCCTCCTTCAACATCTTCTCTATACCTTCCTCAGCTATGCGTATAGGATCGTGATGTCCTGGATCACCGTAGAATAGTGCTCCTATCCTCTCGGCTAGCTGTCTCAGCTGTTCTCTAGCTCCAGGTCTATGAACATCTGTCTGTACTAGTCCTACCTTCAGTTTCTTTCTTATGTAGAAGTATGCTAGTTTTGCTGCTGATGTTGTCTTTCCACATCCTTCTATTCCTACTAGCATGAGCTTGTAGGGTCTCCTAGGTATGTCTACTGATGGTGGTACGTCTCCTCCAAGTATGTTCACCATCTCGTTATATATGACGTATAGTAGGTAGTCCTTTGGTGAGACTCCTTGAGGTATCTTGCTCTCCTTGAACTTCTTCTCAATGTTTTTTGTTAGATTGTATACTACTTCTACGCTGACGTCTGCTTTTAGTAGTGCTCTCTGTATCTCTTTGAGTATCTCTCTTAATGTCTCGTCGTCAATGTATACTAGCCCTCTTATCCTTGATATTATCTTTGAGAAGGATTCTATCAGGTTCTTCATGTTATCCCCAGGGTGCTCTTATTGGACTACCATACTGTCTGGCTAGTTCTTGAAGGTACTCGTCAAGTCTTCTTAACACTACTATTCCCTCGTTATATCTTATCTCGAAGACGAGCTTTACAGGACTTATCGGTGTCCACCTCATCTTTCTTATGAACATTACTCTCATAAGTCTTCCGAAGTACTCCTCTAATGTTAGAACTATGACACCACTTGCTAGGTACTCCTCTACTCCAAATCTACTTATCTTCTTCTCCTCTCCTGTAGGTATCTCTGATGTTAGTACTGTTGTAACATCTTTGAACTTTTTCAATTGAAATACTAGTTCTCTAAGGTACTCTCTCACCCAGAGAATGTCATGGTGACTCGTTATGATTAGTGGAGCTATCGGGTCTATGACTAGTCTCTTAGCATTGTATCTCCTTATGTAGTCTATTATTATCTTAGCAAGCTCGCGTGGGTCTAACGTGATGTTCGTGTCCTTATTATATATTCTGAAGTGTGTTCTAAAGTCGAGGAATATTAGCTTTCCAGCACTCTCATACTGTTCTAAGTCCCATCCTAGTGCCTCCTTTACACCTCTCTTCACGTCGTCTGATGGCTCATCAACTGTTATGTAGATCCCTACCTCTCCACGATCAGCGCCTGTCTTTAGGAACTGTAGTGCAAATATGGTTTTTCCCATTCCTGCCTCTCCAGCTATGAGATAGATCTCTCCTCTGCGAAAGCCTCCCTGAAGCTGTCTATCGAGGAATCCTACGCCTGTACATGCCTTGTTCATGTCGTAGTATATTAGTGATGTTGGACTTGGCTCCATGCTTGGAGTATACGGTACAGGGCTTGGCTGTGGAGGCATCTGATACTGCATCTGCGGCATCTGTGGTACCTGGTACTGTGGAACGTATTCCTGGTAGTATGCTGCTGGGTTCATGTTATCGTTGTTCTGAGGATATGTCTGAGGACTGTACTGAGGTTGGTGATATTGTGGCTGCTGTGCATAATAGTACTGTGGTGGATAGAGGTACTGAGGCTGCTGGTCCTCCTTCCGTTTTCTCTTAAATTTATCAAATATACTCATGACTAGTCAAGTGATTTCTAGACTCTTGGTCTCCTATATAATTTTTGCTCGTGGGATAGAAAAGTAGCAGGTAGGTTAGAAAGTGTTTTACCTAGGCTCCACCCTGATATCTACATTGAACTTCCTCTTTAACGCCTCTATCTTTGGTAGTCCTCTAGATATTGCTATTCCCATGTAGCTCTCAGGTATCTTCACGACATACACGTTATCTGCTGTCTTCTCTATCCTTATCTCGTTAGGTGGTATGTACTTCTTCAGTGCTCTCACTATCCTAGTCATGACTTTTCTATCTATCACTGATCGTGGTGGTAGCGTCTTCTTGAGAGGTACTATGAACTTCTCCTCGCCGAACACGTAGATCTCGTACTCTGGCTCACCTGTCACGAAGTCCTTCACCACTACCACAGGTCTTGCAAGATCCTCCTCTCTGAGTCCTTCGGGTACCTTCACCGTCATCTCTAGAGCATACACCTTGTCTACTTCTCCATTTCTCATGAATATTACTGTGTCAACTATCGATGGTAGGAGTCCTAGGTCTACTCTGTGGACGAATCTCTGTATTGCGTCTATCGGCGATGTTGCATGTACTACGCCTACCATTCCTATACCTGCTAGTCTAAGATCGATATATAGCTCGAAGTCTGCTGTATCACGCATCTCGTCAAATATCGTGTAGTCTGGTCTCGATAGGAGGAGGAGATCATGTAGCTCCTCTGAGGTAGCATAGGTCTTTGAGTACTGTGTGATCTCGCTTGGAAGTATCATGTCTCTTGGACTCTCTATGGTCTTGACTATCTTTCCACGTCTAGCATAGTACTCTGCTAATGCTTGTGCGAAAGTCGTCTTTCCAGCTCCTGGTGATCCAGCTATGACTATTCCCTCAGCCTGGTTTAGCCTCTCGAGTATCTTTGGATGTAGGTTGTAGTCTTCAAGCTTCTTTCTTATGACAGGTCTAGCTATGGTTATCTCTATACCGTCTGATACTGGTGGCATCGCTATGACTACTCTATACTCTCCGCACTGTGCTACTATTGAGTGTTCTCTACATATCTCTAGTCGACAGAGAGGTTCAAGCTTGAAGCTTGAGCTCACTATCTCTCTCACAAGCTTCTCAAGCTGTTCCCTTGTCAGCACAGTATCTCCTGCTGGTACTAGTGCCCAGTTTCCTGGTGTTCCACGTTTAGCGTATGGTACACAGCCCTCCTTCAAGTGGACTGATAACGTGTTCTTGTCAAAGTACTTCTCGAACTCGAGTCTTCTCACCTTTCCAGTGTATATGCATCTTGTTCCTGTTGCTGAACATATGAGGTATGCCATCTCCTCGCTTGTGACAAGTATCGCGTTCCATTCTCTAGCAAGTTCTCTACATATCTCATCTGCCTTATCTACATCATCTATCCTGTATCCTCTAGGTAGCTCAGATATGAAGTCGAGCTTCACGTAGTCCTCTAGGCCAAGCTTCTTGACGCTTGTCATGATCTCTTCTAGCTCCTTTATTCCTAGTAGTCCGAGAGCGCTGCCCTTCCTGTACTCGTTCTCGAACTTTCTCACGAGTATGGTATGTATCAGGACCTTTCCACGTATGTTGCCCTTCAGTATGAGCTCCTTCAAGCTCCCGTCTAGGAAGACCGTGCTGTCCGGGATGTATATGTCCACGCTTCTCTCGAGCGTTGCCATCTTCCTTCCGTCGTTAATTGAGATGCTAGGAGGTTTATAAATACGTGTCTATCATCAGTCAAGTAGTGGATCTTCGTCTCATGTTTACTACTGTTCCAGGGATCGAGGATCTTGTTGTGCGAGAGATCTCTATTAAAGGGTTTAGAGTATATTCATGGCATAAGATAGGCATAACTGAGCTATCAGGTAGACTCATAGTAGAGACAGAGGAGAGTGTTCTGAGAAGCATAAGAAATTTTCGAACAATAGAGAAAGCATATCTAGTACTTGATGAAGGCTCCATACCTGGTAGAGATATCGAGGCTCTTAGAAGACTTATCTCAAGCATCGATGTTGATCCTATAGTAGATATGTTTACACCATATATGACTTTTGCTGTGAGATCCGTTAGAGCTGGCGATCATGAGTTTACTAGCATGGATATAAGTAGGCTACTAGGAGAAAAATTGAGGAATAGCGTTCGAGAAAGATTAGGATTCTACCCTATAGTGAATCTCGATAATCCTGACATAGTCGTAGAGCTTGACGTGATCGGAGATAGGTATGTTCTAGCAATAGAGATAGTACATAGATCTCTCAGACAGAGAAGCTATAGAGTATTTCATCATGAAGCAACACTGAATCCTCCATTAGCATATGCTATGAACATGCTTCTAGGATACGATAGATATGGTAGACATATCCTGCTCGATCCTCTCTGTGGATCAGGTACCATAATTATAGAGGGACTACATTACTACGTCAACTCGATCTACAATGGTGTTGAGATCTATAAACATAACTGTAGAGGAGCTCTCAGAAACATATATGAGGCAGAAGTTCATGATAGAGCATGCATAATATGTTCAGACTCTACTAGATTAAGCAACTTTATACGATACTGTGATGGAATAGTTACAAATCCTCCATATGGTATAAGAATGAGGACTATAGATGATTCATTAAGGAAGTTCTATATAAAGATCTTATGTGAGTTTGCTAAAGTTCTTAGAGAAGGTGGTAGAGTAGTCATAATATCTCCACGTAGAGGTCTTATAGAACATGCTGCTCATGTAAGTAGGTTAGAGATCGTTGAGAAGAGAGAGGTAGAGCAGGGAGGTATGATATCTACAGTATATATATTATCTAGATAGGTTCTCATTTTGAACCAGCTGTTGGAACGTTTGATGGTCCTTGAGAGAGGTCTGCAAATAGTCTATCTAGTACTCTCTTAGGGACCTTATATACTCTAAGTGCTACCTCTCTTATAAGTCTGTCAGGCGGCGCACATCTCTGGACGTTGAGCTTTACACAGAACACGTACTTGAATATCTTTCTCTCTGATGGATCACCTATCTGTCCTAGTACTATTCCTTCAGCTATCTTGAACGCAACGTAGAACTTTACGTATCTTATCAGTACGTCTCTAAGTTCTGGAAATATTTCCTGTAATGCTCTATACGTGTTTACGAACTCTTCTTCTGGGAAGAATGTTAGTATTGTTCCTGTGAATACGTATCTCATCATTCTGAATACTCTATCCTCGAGTCCGTATCCTAGGTCTGGAACGTTTATGAGTTCTCTAATCATGTCTTTAAGATCCGTGTTCTCCGAGATCTTGAAGTCATGCTTCTTTAGTAGTCTATATGCCTTGTCGCAGCGGTACTCTACTGTGAATATGTGTTTTGTTGACTCTATTATGTCATCGTCTAGTCCTAGCCCGTATCTTCCTACTACGAATACTGTTGCTATCTCCTTATCATATATCTTTATCTTGCTGAATCCTCTAAATGGTTCTATTCCTCTTCTCTTGTATTCTGCGTATAGTTCCTCCTCTAGCTGGGCTCTGTTCACTATCTGTCCTCTAAGTATCTTGTCCCATAGGTCTATCGCGACCTCTACTCTGTCCTTGTATAGTTGTCTTGTGTCTACGCCATTCCACATCACTCTTCACCTTCTTACTGCTTGAGGTAGATATATCTATGTACTTATAATTTAAAACTATCGGAAGAGATGTAGAAGCTTACCTTCTACTTACTGTTTCCCGTTTGTCTGCTTCTTCTCTACTACTATTCTACAGGGTATTGAGATCTTTGATTTAGCTCTTCTCAGAGCCTCCTTAGCATGTTCAACGTTTCTCTCTTCTACCTCTACGAACATTATTACTTGTCCCATCTTCTCTACTCTCACTGCTCTACCTACAGGGCTTCCGAATGCTAGTCTCATACCTTCCTGAAGTCTGTCTGCTCCTGCCATTGCTAACATCTTGTTCTCTCTCAGAACGTGGAATGGGTACACGTTTATTCTAAGGTAGAAGTTCTCCTGTCCTAGTACCTTGTTCAGGTACTTGAAAGCCATCTGTCTTGCTGCTTCTAGAGCGTTCATTCTTATCTGTCCTAGCTCTTCTGCTACTAGCTTGACTACTGTGTCGAATCTTGCTCTAGCTGCTGCGCTTGTTGCTCCCATGTCGAACTTTGGTATCTGGACGTATGGTGCTCCATGAATGTACTCTAGTCTCGTGTATGGTGGACCGCTGAAGTATCTGTAACATCTTCCTGGTCTGAGAGGCATTAGGCTGATTCTCGAGCTAGGTTTATTAAGGTTTGCCTATGTTTTACCTGTCTAAAAGATGCGAGAGATAGGGCCAAGGCTTGGTCTCATTGTTGAGGCTGCTACTGGAGGCTTCTACGTGTCTATTACTAGGAGCTTCTTCATAATAATGCTTAGCTATGCTAACTATAATTTATCTACTATCTCTACAATATTTCTACTACAGGCATTATTCTCCGTACTTTTTGCAGTATTAATATATAGGAGAGGTCTCTCGCTCTCTCATAGAGGTCTCAGAGTCCTCACCTTGCTTACTCATGGTCTAGAGAGGATCCTCTGGACAAGTCTTCCATTTCTCATATTTTTCAAGCCTCTCGAGATAGCTATATCTTGTGCTGCAATGTTCATAACCACTCCTGTTGGAATATTTCTAAACTATCTCATATACGCGTCATTCACTGGAAGAGACGTGGTCGACATAGTGTCGAAAAGGTTTGCTATTGGTTCAGCAACATCAATCATTGGTCTACTATTATCAATGGCGTTAATATGGGCTCTTCATGGTAGTTTAAAAACATATATCTACCTCTACTCTCTGGCAGGTGCTGTAGGTCTTCTAGGATCAGTCTCCCTACTTTTCTCAGAGTTTCACCCACGTGTCGGTCCTCCAGTTCAGACTCCTAGTCTAGAGGTTGAGGTTGGTAAAGTTACTTCCCTCATCTTTTACATACTCTTCTGTACTAGTATAAATCTTGCATACATGATATGGATACCATATATCAAGACTGAGATGCATGCAACGCAGATGCTGGCAACCTTCCTGGTCGTGGCAGGATCTATAGGAACTATAGTAGGATCACTAGTATGGAGAAGTAATAAGCTCTGTAGAATATCAATGATGCTCCTAATAGTCACCATAGGTCTAGCACTCGTAGCCAGGCAGCCGCTAGCACAGCCCTGCATTTACCTCCTCTTCTCTACAGCAACAATGGGGGGATTCATACTCATAACAGCAATCTATTCAACATATGTGACAGAGCTTGGAACTCTCAGAGTATCAGCACTCTCACAGGTAGGCTACGAGGCAGGCACAGTCCTAGCAGCACTACTATCCATGATAGTGAAAAGCTACGACCTAATGTTCATAATAGCTGACGCAATAGCAGGAACAACACTAGCACTAGCACTCACAACAATACCAGAGATCGCAATAGTGCCAAGAAGCCTAGCACTGAACTACGCTAGAACAATATACAACATATCGACCACAAGTCTAACATATACAACACTCTTCACAAAAGAGACAGCAAAACTATTCTTACAGATACTTACAGCAACACTACTAATAACAATAATATACGCAATATATCAGACACTTACGATACTATTAACAATATAGAAACAGAAGACCCAAACTAAAATATAAACAAGATAAACCAACAAAAAACATGAAGACAGAAAAACTAACACAAGAAATAATAAAAGAACTAGAAAGAACAGAACCAGAAAAACTACACATAAAAGACAGAAAAGGAACAAAAAGCACCTGGACAACAAAACAAACACTCAAAACAATACTAAAAACAACAAAAGAAATAGAACACTACATAAAACAAAACAAGAACATACAAACAATAAAAACACTAACAGCAACACTCACAGAAACACTACTCTACACAACAAAACTAACATACACAAAAACACTAGAAATAATAAATAAATCACTAACAAAACAACTAACATTACAAGACATAGCACTGATAAAGTTATTATCATATAAGAGGTTGGAAAAGTGCGTTAGTAAATCTCTAGATTTCCCTAATAACAGCTCTAGAGGATACATAATAAGTTACATAAAGGAACTAGTGAACGATGATAATTTAAAGTTTTACATTAAAGTCATAGATATTGTAAAATTAGTAGGAAATATTTCTAGAAGTATATTCGATGATGTTATTAAGGAACTAGATGTTTATAGTAAGGTAAGGGTTCTCTCAAACACTTTTTACTCGATTATTAGTAATCTAGTTGAGAATCGCTTAATAAAATATTATGTAAGTGGTATCTTTATAGCAGAAGCTGCTTATAAACCCCTTTTTAGTAATATAGCACGTGTTGGTTCTTCAAGACCTGAGATCTTATCGTCAATATTTTTACTCTGTGGAAACATGATAAGAAGTATAAGAGAGCATGGTTTGACCTTGACAAGATCTGGCGTAAGAAGCGAGATTATGATTTCCATGATATTGAACTATGACTTCCAAGATTTTATAGAAAAAATGTTAAATAGTAATATATCTTCTGAAGAAGCTATATTTTTCCTTGCCGGTTTTATAGATGGAGATGGAAGCATTAGAAAGGATGGAAGAATAAGAATAGGAATATCAATGAATTGTAGAAAAGGGGAAACAGTATACAATGTTATTGAGAGATGCTGTAAAATTCTCGGCATTAAGATATGTAGAGTTAGAGGTAATACAGACGAGATCTCTCTAAAAATGGTTAGTCCCAACATTAAGCACAGGATTGCTGAAATACTTAGTTACTTTTCATTCTATGAATATAAATTCAATAGATTATTAGAGCTAAAGAAGGTAAATCATTACTCAAAACTTTCTAAGAACGGTGAAAAATCGTCACAGAGTAATGTAATCTA
>JAADCU010000016.1 GCA_013154355.1 Thermoproteota archaeon
AGATAATGAACCTCAAGTGGACTTAAACCATGAATAGAAATGTGAGGACAGGCACTCTTCAACTTTCTAAAAAGCTCCTCAACATACTCAATAGACACATCAGGATTAATACCACCCTGAACAAGAACCTGCCTAACAGGACCATAGAGAACATCAATAGAACGAACAATCCTAACAGCATCATCAGGAGAAAGCAGAAACCCCTCTTCCCTTCTCTTCCAGAATGCACAGAACCTACAACGAATAACACAGATATCAGTATAGTTAAGAATTATGTTAACAATAAAAGTAGAGACAGAACCAACAACACGTAATCTCACAAGATGAGCAAACCTACCTAAAGCATGAACATCAGGAAACGTAAGAAACCTATAAACATCAGAAACACCCCTGAAACCTCTAACAAAAACATCCAACAATCTCTCAGAATCACACTCACAAACAACCACAAAAACATAAGAACTAACGAGAAATAAAACAATAACGATGATGAAGGCTGTCGGGACGACAGACAAATGACGAACACCTGGAGGACTGAACTAACAATATCCAATCATTAAAAATACGAGATCATATTAGAAAAATAGAAAAATCCTTCCTTCTTTAAAAGATCTTCAGTAGAAATATCTCACGTACGGGGAGAAGCATAGATACCGAGAAACTGAGAGAAAAGTTGAAAGAAACTAGGTCAATAGAGGATAGAAAGCTTTTACAGGAAGCACTACTAAGCTATGTTGAGTATCTTAGAGGTAAACTTAAAAGATCTGAAAAGAAGGCTAGAACTTACCTATATGCTCTACTGGTCGTGATTCCTCTAGGTATTGCTCAGCTGTTCACAACCTATACTATACGTGTAGCATCACTATATGCTAGATATATAGCGCTGGTGGTTGCTGTAGCAGCAGTATCAACCCTAACTACTCATAAAGTACATAGAGATCGAGAACACTGAAAAAGAAATATATGAGACATATAACATACTTATTGACCCAGAAATGCCCAAATCATTTAACTGGACTATACTGATAGTTGCTGTTTTCAATACATTTACTTATCATGTTTTACGTTATTTAATAAGCTATAAAGAAGTAGATAGCTTAAAACTCCTCACTGCTAGTGGGACATATGTGTAGAATATTGGATAATAGATGTAAAATGTTAAACGCGTTTAAAAGCTGTGTGAGTGTCTTATAGATAGGAACATCTATATGTCAGTACTTAGCAATACGATATGTGTCTTTAGAAGAAAAGGAGAAAGTAGTAGAGGAGGAGAATGTGCTTGAAGAGATAGAAAGAGATCTTAAAAATGTAGCAAGAACATTACATGACGAAGCTCTTACTAAGCTAGTGGATTACCTTTGTAAAGAACTTGATAGACTCGTGAGGTCTATATATGGTGAGAAACCTCTAATAACTGTTAAATTAGAGCCACATACGATACGTTTTGTACGATATATACCTGATGCAGTTATAGAATGTACATATAAACGTAAGAAGATAATACTTCTTATAGAGGTTACGTCAAGCGTAAGTCGAGCTAGAATAGCTTATGAATATCTTTCATATCTAAGTAGAAAAATCTCAGCAAATGACAAAGCATACTGTCTGGGAATAGTTCTCTTACTGTATGATAGAGAAAGTCCTCTAGGATTCTTGTTAACGAAAATACGTAAAAGTTTGTCTTATTATCCTAGTGAAGGGGTAGTGCTTGTACAAACTTCGTTAGAAGATATAGTGGAGAATATTCGTAAGATTTCCTTTATCTTATTAAGAATTGTCAGATAGGGGCTTGTGGTTGAGTTTATTGTTTTTCTTGGTGGGCCCGCCGGGATTTGAACCCGGGATCACCCGCGCGTGAGGCGGGCATCCTACCGCTAGACTACGGGCCCTCTTTGTCACTACCTTACATGTTATATTAGTGTTTTAAAGGTTTCTCTCTAGTTCTGCCTCATCTTATAGTAATGTTTTAATGTATGAGTGTTATCTTGTAACTGTGTTATTTGATTATTCCTGTGTTGATGATCATCTATGTCTTGGTTCTATGCCTACTGATGATGAGCTTTCTGAGATAGGTAGAGATTTTGATCTTATTGTTGCTCTTGAGTATCCTGAATATAATACTTCTGTTGTCGAGAATAAGCTTGTTGAGCTTTATACTCCTGATTTTCGTGCTCCATGTCTGTTAGAGGTTCATGATCTGTTAAGAAGAATTGAAGGTATTGTTAATCATGGTGGTAAAGTGTTTGTTCACTGTCATTCTGGTATAGGTCGTTCTGGTACTCTTGCTGCCATGTACTTAATATATAGGTATGGTATTGATCCTGAGGAGGCTATTAGACGTGTTAGAGATGTTAGACCTGGAAGTATAGAGACGATAGAGCAGGAGCTAGCTGTGAGAGAGTATGGTTTCTTACTGAAGTATCTTGGTAAAGAGAGGCTCAGTAGAATAATAGAGTTTGGTAAGAGGTATGACTTTGGTCGTGGAGTAGAACATGCGTGGAAGGTTCTTGACATATCTATACAATTATCATGGTTAATGAAGAACAATCTAGACTTATATGACAATCATGTTGCTAATGTTCTAGCACCAGCAGCAATATTACACGATATAGGAGTTCTCAAAGACGAGGAGGAACATCACATATATTCATACAGGATAATACTAGAGGAAGGTAAGGAGATGTTGGGAGAAGATGCTAGAAGTATAGCATTACTAGCTAAACATCATAGAGCACGTACAGACCCACTAGAGGACCCCGAGGTTGAAAGATGGCTTCTACCATACATAGCAATACTTAGAATAGCAGATGCCGTAGATTACACATTAGATCAGTCAGTACTATATGTAGATTATGGAGACGATATATTAACAATATATACAACACCTGAAGCAGACATAACAACAATAGAGAAAAGAGTTAAAAAGAAGAAAGATCTCTTAGAAAGACTTCTCGAGAAGGAAGTATATATCGAGGTGATACCAGTAGGGAATAGTTAGTGGTAGGTGACTGGATACTAGAACTATTTCAAGAAAATGCTGAAATATTTATAAAATTCGTAGAAAAGATATGGAGTAAAGCTAGAGAACTTGCTAAATCATTAGATAAATTATTCAAAGAATTAGGTATAGATAAGAACCATAGAATCCTAGAGATAGGATGTGGAAATGGTAGAGTACTAATAAACCTAGCAGAGATAGGATACAGAAACCTGTTAGGACTAGACATATCACTAAAACTAGTACAGGATGCTCATAAAAGAGCTAAAGCGTATAAAGTAGATAAGTACATAGATCTCATAGTAGGAGATGCAAGAACAATAGGAAACCTACTGAGAAGAAAATCAGTAAAAGTAATAATGTTCATATGGACAACAATAATAGGATACTACGATAAAGAAACAGACTACAAAATATTAAAACAATGCAAAGAAATAGCAAAAGAAAATTCACACCTACTAATAATAGAACACAGTAACAGAGATTGGATAGCATACATACACAACCTACTAGAAAAAATAACAACAATATACAAACTAGACAACATAACAATAATAGAAGAAACAACATACAACAAAGAAAAAGCAA
>JAADCU010000089.1 GCA_013154355.1 Thermoproteota archaeon
GGGTAATTCAATGCTAGGGTATTTATATCCTTAACAGCAGTAGCAGAATGTGGAGATTAGCGTTAAAGTGCTTAAGGAGACTAGAGAGATACTGGTAGAGCATCTAGAGGAGCCGTACGATCTGAAGATATTCCAGGACGTAGACAAGGCTGTGCAGTACCTCCGTGAGATGATTGAGAGAGCACTGGACTCAGGTAACATGTGTGAAATACAGTGTACGGAAGAGGGAAAGAGCTGTATAGTCAAGACATGGTACATAAGAATACCGCCAGAGAGACTTCTTAACATACTACGCTTCGCATATCAGACACAGTGCGAGGACGTCAAGAAGCTACTCAACGACTATCTATCAGTTACAGGTCTAAGCAAGTCAAATATCAGAGTCATAACTCCCACATTGTCAGCTCTGAGGCTATCCGTAGGTAGCAAGCTTACGGAACAAGCACTAACTATAGGGAAGTATCTTACAGAGAATGCTATAGAGAAGGCAATGGATATACTCTTCGATCTAGCTCTCAGCAACTGCATGCTTAGAGAAATTCTAGATGAGATATATTCTACAGATACAAATACTTTTCAGGAAGCTGTTAAGAAGGTTCTCGAACGTAAAGGTAATCTGAGAAAGGACGAGTTAACATATACTACAGAGCTCATAAAGATGATGTACAGGTACAGTAGTAAGTGTAGATGTTACATAGTGAAGAATCTCCTCAGAAGCTATCTCTATGATAAGAGGAGAATATATGTGAACGTTATTCCTCAAGAATGCTTACTAGACATAGTGGAGCTACTGATACAGTATGTTCGTGAGAACAAGCCATACATGCTGCAGGTGATACTAGATCCTGCTAGATCTAGAGTTGATAGGATAGAGCTAGTACGTAAGGACACTACACTACTAATATATGATAAGCAGTCAGAAGCATATATACAGGTTGTTCCCAAGGTTATGATAACTAGAGACGTACTATATGCGTCAATACTTAGACAAGAGCTTGAGAAGCTTAGAAGAGAGCTACAACAGAAGTGTAGGCAGGGAAAGATAACCTACATGCTGCTAGTGCTCATATTGGTGAACGATATGTATACTAAAGCTAAGCTATACCTAGAACATATTCTTAAAGACGAGCAAGTATCGTCAAGAATAATAGATCTTCCCTAATATGTAGCTAGCTTAGATGACGCATATTGATAAGGTACCTACGCATGTAGCATTGACTTTTCCAAGAACTTACAGTAGAATACTATCATCAGCACATAGGTACGCTGATTCTCTAAGTAGAGGATTTCTAATATTTACACTGATATCTGAGATACTGAGAATAGTAACATACCTTTACGAGCATGGTGTTAGAGAGGTAACAGTAGATCTTCTTCCAAGACCTGTAATAGATAAGCTTAAGATAGATATCGACTTCGTGGAGCATGTGCTTATAAAAGTTTTTCAGAGAATAGAAAATATAGACCCTACAATAATCATATTTGATGATAACAGTATAAGAAGAGTAATATTTACAGGATCAGAGAACAAGATATTTAAACTGAACATGCTAGTAGGCTACGATCAGGATAGAGAGATAAAGAGAGCACTAGAGCTCTCGTTGATTAAGCTTTCTCAAGAAGATTCTAAAGACATAATGAAGACTCTATCAATATTTAGAAATAATCTAGTACTTAACAACGATCCTGATCTTGCAATAATATTTGGAGAAGAGATAGCCCCATCCTTCATACCTCTAGAACTAGCATATAGTGAGCTCGTATACATAGACAAGGAGATAGTAGATGTTCGTAGAGAGGACATAGAGAAGGCGTTGCTTGAGTTCAGTAGGAGATGTAGGAGATTTGGAAGATAGCTCAAGGATGGATAGTTTTTCGATACCTCTCGACATATTTAAGCTGTACCCTTCTAAACATCTTAACAGGTTATGTTAGGTTTATTAGATGGAGACCTCGTAAATACTTGATGGCTAAGTCTCTCGGCACATATGTTGTTGTCCTAGTCACAGTTCCTGATGTTGAGACTGGTCTTAAGATTGCTAGAGAACTCGTATCATCTAGACTTGTTGCCTGTGTAAACATAGTTAAAGATGTTAAAAGTATTTTTCTCTGGGAAGGCAAGGTTGATGAGGCCTCTGAAGCTCTGTTAATAATGAAGACTCGTCTCGATAAGATGGATGATGTTGTTCGTAAAGTTAAGGAGCTCCATCCCTACCAGGTCCCAGAGATCATTGCTGTACCTATCGTGTATGGTCTAGAGAGCTATCTCAAGTGGATTGATGAGGTAGTACAACATTAATTAAGTTCAGGATAGGTGGTACATATGGCTCGTACATTGTTTATACTACTAGACGGTGGTGCTGATCGTCCAGTAAGAGAGTACTACTATAAGACTCCTCTAGAATATGCTAGAAAACCATGTATAGACATGCTTACCAGTGAAGGAATGTGTGGTATAATGTATACAATAAGTCCGGGAGTGCGTCCAGGATCTGACACTGCACATCTTGCAATATTTAGCTATGATCCTCACATATATTACAAGGGTAGAGGCCCATTCGAGGCTGCTGGCCTCGGCATGGATATTAGACCGGGAGACGTAGCGTTCAGAACTAACTTAGCCACAGTAGACGAGAACGGTATTGTCATTGATAGGAGAGCTGGAAGATACTTCACGGAGGAGGAGATTAAAGAAATTGAAAGTATCGTAGCAGAGGTCTGCAAGATCGTTAGCGAGAAGTTTGGAGTAGAAATATACTATAAACATGGTACAGAACATAGGGGAGCACTAGTACTCAGGGGTGATGTAAGTCCAGACGTGTCAGGAAACGATCCACATAAGACTGGACTACCTGTACCACCTTTCAAACCTCTCAAAGATGATGAGAAGGCTAGAAAAACTGCAGAAATATTAAACACATTTGTTAAACTACTATCAGAAAAACTATCTAAAGCATCATTTAACGAGAAGAGGCGAAAAGAAGGTAGACCAATAGCAAATATGATGCTTATAAGAGGTGGAGGCGTACTACCAACAGGAATAGAACCAATCTACAGGAAGTACCGTATAAGACCTGCAATGGTTGCTGGAATAGCACTAATAAAAGGTATAGGTAGAGTTCTAGGCTTCGAAGTAGTAGACGTACCTGGATACATAGGCTCAAAGACCGATGACTTTGATAAAGCATTCGAGAAAGCACTAGAACTATTATCCTCGCATGACTTCGTGTTTCTACATGTAAAACCAACAGACGCAGCAGGTCATGACGGTGACTTTCTAGGAAAAGTAGAAATAATAGAGAGAGTAGATAAGGCACTAAGAAACATAATCGACAGAATACCAACAGACACGTACATAGTAGTAACCTGTGACCATGCAACACCAGTAAGATTTAAAGATCATACAGGTGACCCAGTACCATTCCTAATATCAGGACCAGACGTAACAATTGACGATGTAGCAAAATTCGCAGAAAGATACATGCATAAAGGAGCACTAGGAACAATAAGAGGACTCGACGTAATGAATATAATAGGAAACTACATGG
>JAADCU010000023.1 GCA_013154355.1 Thermoproteota archaeon
ATGGTAGGTTGGATATTGGTGATGTTGTGCTTTTGTTGAGGATTCTTGTTGGTGAGTTTCATAGTAATGTTCCATGCGACCTAAACCACAATGGACGACTAGACATCGGAGACGCAGTACTACTACTCAAAAAACTAGTAAGCACATAAAAATGACTGGACTAGTCCTAGTCCTATATGGCGATGGTAAAGGAAAGACTACCTCAGCCATAGGACTAACAGTACGTGCAGTAGGTCACAACATGAGAGTACTATTTGTACAATTTATTAAGAGAGACCTAAATGTTGGAGAGTATAGGATACTGAAGACTCTGCCTAACGTTAAACATGTAGCACTTGGTCCAGGTCTCGGAGCTAGTAGAGATTCTATTATAGAGAGAACCCACAGAGGCTTAGAGATGATTAGAAAGGAGAAAGATGACTATGATATTATTGTTCTTGATGAAGTAGGTGTTGCAACCGTCAAATACGAGTACCCTATCAGTGACATAATATCACTTATAGATGATCTTAGAACACGTGGTAAACATGTCGTAGTGACAGGAAAGTATATGCCTAGAGAGCTCATAGATTCTGCAGACCTAGTCACAGAGTTTAAATGTCTAAAACATTATTATGAGAGAGTTAGAGGTCCAGTTAGGGGACTAGATTTTTAAAGCTCAGTCTCAATCGCCTTCCTCATTCTATTTCTTCAGAAGGTGGGAGTCTCAGCACCTGTTTCTACTTCATTTATCTAGCCTTTAAATTTAACTCAACACACCATGCTTATTAAGGATCTATCTAATCTTATCTAGAAGGAGCTGTGAGAGGAATATTAGCAAATGTAGATTATGAGAGTCCACTAGCAAGATATAGGGCTAGAGAAGTCCTTCTAGAAGCTCGTAGAAGATTTCTAACATTTGTAGAACAATGCGAACCATATGTTCTTGTAGACTCCTACTATGTTCACTATACTGACCCTATTCTAAGAAGACCTAGAGATATTGGGGACGAGAAACTTCTTCTCTGGTACAAGGTGTTATCAGTATATCTGAGAAGTCCAGTATATGTTAATGCAGTATCTATGAGTAGAGGAAACTCTAAGGTTTCTAAGGTTCTCGCAGTCAAGCTTGTTAAGGTATATTTTGATACATTGAGTAAGCTTGAACGTGATAGAGATTCGCGATATGCTCTACAGATGGAGTTCAGGTCCAGGGCTGAAGGTAAGGAGCCTAGCAGATATATCAAGTCCATAATACATAGATTAGAGTACGAGATTCGTACAAGCATAAACATGAATATTGGAAACATAAAGAGAGTTAACGATGCTATAAAGAGAGTAAGATCAACGCTTGGGAACATTGCTGGTGATGAGATAGCTGAGATACTGATGGATCCTGAAGACGAGTCAAGTCGTCTCAGACTTGTAGAGATTCTTAACTCTCTCATAGAGCTAGCTAGAAGGGCTTCAGAGGAGATAGATGTCTTGGAGAGGCATGTAGATGTGAGAGGATACATAGCTGGTCTCAAGAAGCTTTCTCGCGTGAGAGAGTTGAAAGATCTCGCACCATCTGAGAGAGCTAGAGCTTCACTAGGTAGAGAAGTTCTTGCCTATAGGCTGGCTACAGGAAATCTCCTAGTTAGAGAACATAAGCTTATTCAGAAACCAAGACTATATCTCCTAGTTGATAAGAGTGGATCAATGTTCTACGCTATGGACGTGAAGATAGAAGATATAGAGGGACTAAGCAAGATAACGTGGGCTTCAGCACTAGCTCTAGCACTATTACTCAAAGGTGGTAAGGTGATAGTCAGATTCTTCGACAAGAGAGCACATGAACCTATTCAGGACAAGCTCACCCTAATCAAGGTTCTACTAAGACTGACACCACTAGGTGGAACAAGCATAACAAACGCACTCTATGCAGCAGCTGAAGACGCTCTGAGAAACCCAGCACTACGCGAATACAAGCTCATGCTCATAACAGATGGAGAAGACTCAAACATAGATGTTAACGCAATAATGAGAGTCGAGAAACTGTTCAAAGAGTTCACAGTTATACTAGTTGGAGGAGATAATGCAATACTTGAAAAATATTGTAACAACGTGATCAAGCTGAAGAGCATAGGGTTAGAAGCTCTGAAGAAGATACTTAGGAAAGTATAAATTTATAAAATAGTCAAACATTAGAGAAAGCGAGCAGAGATGCTTGATCTACCAACACTAGCACTAATAGTGATAGCTATAGCTATACTACTCATATGGGGTCCAAGCAAGCTACCTAGCCTAGCAAGAGCAATAGGCCAAGCAATTCACGAGTTCAAGAGAGGCACTAAGGGACTAGTCGAGGAAGAAGAGAGTGAGACAGCTAGAGAGAAGAAGACCTCTCTTAACGATAAGGAGAAGATTATGGAGATTGCAAAGAAGCTTGGAATAGATACTACAGGGAAGTCGCTTGACGAGATAATTGCAGAGATAGAGAGCAAGCTCTCCCAGGTTCAGGCAAGTAAGTGAGGTTGAATATCAAGTACTGTTTCTTTCTTATCTTCAAACTCTACAAGAATCCTCTCGACTATTGCAGGAAGGTTGCTAGAGACTATTGTTCTGAGAGTTGTTCTAAATATGAGGACCTTGTTCTTCATTCTTCTAGAGGTTACCCAGAGCTTGTCAACGCCTACTCTTATATAGAGCTCGTCACTTCCTGTCACTATCCTGTAATCATGGTTGCCCTCCTCTCTCAGCATTCTACTGATCTCGCTGTTCTCTATGAGCTGTATCTTCACGATATATCTAGGTTTGAGAGATTTATGAGGATACTTTCACCCTACTCTCTTGTTAGGTAACTTTAGGTCATGTAAACCATTAATATCTAGAACAGGATTAAGATAGTGTAGATGTTTAAGGTTGGTATAGATACTAGAGTATTCAAGCACTTAAGACTAGATGAAGCAATACGTAGAATATCAAGAGTGTTCGCAGTAGTTGAGATATGTGCAACGCATGTTAAGAGACTTGAAAGAGAGTGCATCACTATAGGCGATGTAGCGAACATAGTGAATAGATTGAGAAAAGATTACCATATCGAGGTAGCGCAAGTTCATGCACCGTATGGAGATATTGATGAGATGCTTACAGATCCTGAACATAGAGATGAGGGAATAGCTAGACTACTCAGATATGTAGAGCTATGCCATATGATAGAGTGTCCCGTCCTGGTCATGCACGTACCATATAGAGAACCATTACGAGGAGAGAGATATATAGACTATATATCCTATCTTGAGGACTGTACACGTAAGGTCATGAAAAGGCTTGAGAGACATGTGAGAGATATGGGAGTAAAGATTGCTTTAGAGAACAGACTTGAGAAGACATTTGGCTCGAGGGTCGAGGATATAGTGAAGATAATATGTGAGGAAGGTCTTGAAGGCTTTGGCGTCTGCCTAGATACAGGTCATGCAAATGTGAATAAGATCGATATAGCAGATACTGTTAGAAGATTTGGTAAGTACATAATAGCTACGCATGTACATGATAATGATGGTGTTCAAGATAGACACATGCCTCCTCTTACAGGATGTATAAACTGGAGAGATGTAATAAACTCGTTCAGATGCTACTGTCCTGATGTTCCGCTGATACTAGAAGTTGAAGCATTATCAGACAAGTGTAGCGATAACGTTCTAGAGCTCTGTAGGATAGTCATATCGGAGCTTTTCAGGTAACCGAGCGTATCTTCATCTATCTGTAGGGCAACTCCTCATCACTAATATATTCTTGGAGAGCTCTAGTATATAAGCATATGGATATGATGAGGCTAAACCGTGAAAATTGTATGAAGATTCTTGAACAAACTTGGAGGGGAGTATTAGGATTATGTGATGAATATAAGCCTTATCTTATACCAGTCGCACATATCTTCGTTAACGATTCATTATATTTCTTCTTTTCTAGATTTGGACGTAAAATTGAAATAATACGTAGAAATCCTCATGCATGTTATCTAACGTCTATAGAGAACGTTAATGAAGTAGTAACAGTACTAGTAGAAGGGATTTTAGAACATTTAGAAGATCTAGAGACCATGAGAAGGATAGTTAAAATATTTGTAGAGAACATATTTCCACGAGATCCATACTTTACATATCTGAGAAATCTATCAGTAGATGAAATTGTGGAGAAATGTATAAATCGAACAATGCCAGGAATATATAGGCTTAACATCACAGATCTCAGCGGTCTCCTGGTGAGAAGAACATGAAGCCTGTGATCCTAGGAATAGCAGCAATAAATAAGGATCACATCGTGCTTACGGATGATCCTGTAGAAGATGTAGAGCATGCAGTATCAGCAGAAGAGTTCAAGAAGTACTTATCAATGTATGAACCTCACATACGTGTTGGAGGATCAGTAGTAAATACTCTATATGCAGCTAAGCAGATCGATAACAGGACCTGTGCAAAAATTCATGGAGTCATTGGAGACGACCCTGACGGTGAGTGGGTGATTACTAAGCTCAGAAACATGGAGCTCAGATACATAGGCTACGTCATGACAGGTGCCGATACAGGTAAGACTCTCATACTCTCAAGTAGAAGAGGTGGACGTAGAATACTTGTATATCCAGGAGCTAACGATATGTTATCTAGAGATCTAGTGTATCCTCTAGAAGGTCTGAACGTAGACGTGATTCATACGTCTACGTTTGCATGTAGTAGAGGTATAGAACCGATAAGTGCACAGATACTTGCATATGAGATAGTGAACTCTAATATGAGATCCCTGATGCTTGGATCATTATACTGTTCACTATATAGGGACGAGAGATACAGGCCATATATAGAGGAGCTCTTCAAGAATGTAGATGTTCTCTTTGCTAGACTTGACGAACTGTACAGCATATGTAATGATCCATTAACTATTCTCGATAGATATCCTATGAACCTCATAGTAGCAACAATGGGTGATAAAGGCGTGAGAATATATACAAAAGATGGAATGTACTATGAATATCCTGCTCCAAAGATAGAGAACATAGTTGATTCAACAGGTGCGGGAGATGCTTTTGCAGGAGGGTTCTTGATAGGTCTCGTGAGAGGAATGGAATTGAAAGATTGTGTGAGACTAGGAATGGACTGTGCAAGAGAATGCCTAATGAATATTGGAGGAACAGAGTACAAGATTAGAAGATGACAAACGTAAGCATAGTACTAGACTTAGAAGGGGTCTTAACTCCACCTGGAACAGACTTCGCTAGAAAATTAGTAGAGAGATGTGGAAAAGATGCTACTAAACTCCTAAAGATATTTGATACATATGATGACTATAGATGGATCAAGGAGAGACTATGTAAAGGAGGTAAATATCAGACTGGTACAACACCCTTCTTCTCACTACTTATAGCATACTCCTGTGGATTATCATCAAAGGATGTTGAACAACTTGCAGAAGAAGAGGCAGAACATGTAGCAAGTAACGAGTTCATAAACATGGTAAACGAACTATCAAAAAGATATGGAGTAACTGTAACTACGTCATCGTACCACGTCTTTGCTAATAAGGTCACTACTATTCTAGGTCTAGATTCTTCAAAGGTTTTTTCGACATGTAATACTAGAGTTGATGGAGTAGTAGAAGAAGATGTTATAGAAGTATTAGAGAAAATGGCTTCTAGAGAAGAAGTTCGAAAGATAATTGAGAACATCTGTAACATAGCTAAACAGATTATTGAGGATAGACTTCCAATATCTGCTATCGACGTATTAATAGAGAGGATAGAGAACAGAGACCTAAGAAATTACCTCACTATGAGGCTAGTAGAGCAGATTGGAATAGCTGGATCAAAGTTTAAGGCTAGAATAGTAAGATTGTTAAAAAACAATAGCATAGTCATATATGTTGGAGACTCAATAGTAGATTCTGAAGCCTGTGCTGAAGCTAATGCATCAATCTCCATAAACACCACATCACCTCACCTACTTTATAGCTCTACTGTTAATCTGGTAACTGAGGACTACTCATCGATTATAGATTGCATAGAACTGCTTCTAGCCATACTTGGTGTTCGAAAGGAGAAGATTAGAAGAGATCGATACAAGAGATTTATATTATTTTTCTCAAGTGACATTATGAGAGACTTGAGTAGAGTGTTAGAGATTAATAAGAAGGTTAGAGAGAACGTCATGATGAGGTTCTCTAAGAGATATCTTAGGCATGGTTCGGATGATGTTTTTGTTTTAGAGAACTTATAATACCTCCACAAGTATCTTCTGAGCCATACCTCTACATATTGCTACTGTCGTAGATCCTGTAGACACTATCATTACTCTACCAACCTTCTGTAAGACCACTATCTCCTGCCCTGGAGCAAGTCCTAGACTTATGAGTCTTCTTCTTAGGCCATATCCTGCCTCTATGTCTACTATTCTTGCTCTTGTTCCAGGTGTAAGTTGAGAAAGGTATGTTATTCTGCGCAAGTTCTATCGCTACGTAGTTTAAGACAGGTCTAATTTTTAGTTCTACGCTATCTCGACCTCTATGAGCTCAGCATATTCTTTTGAGAGTTCTATATTATTACCGTTCTCTGTTTCTGTAATTATTCTACTATTCTTAACTTCTATTACTTTTAGAATGCTGTTCATACTTATTCCCCATTTATGAAATATCTTCAACACTTTTGAAAACTCTCCAAGTATCCTAACGACCCTATATGATGCTCCAGGTCTTGCACATCTGGCCAAAATCTCCCCTCTCTTGGCGAGTCTCTCTAGGTCTGCTATCGGATTTCCATGAGGACAATATAGTGGTCTACCTGTAATATCGTATATTCTCATCACTATCTCATCAGGGAGGTGTTCCATTGCGTGAGCATAGATGTGAGCCCTATACATGTCCATCTTCAGCACATCTCTCAGAAAGCACTCACATACACGATGTTTCCATACGACCTTCACAGCTATCTTCTTGCCACGTTCTGTAAGGTTAGTACCCCTATACTTATCATATTTCACTAGTCCTGCTTTCTCCATTTTTCTAACCATCTTTGTGACGGTTGCAGGTGTTACGTTAAGTTCCTCAGCTATCTTACTCGTCTTTGCTACTCCATACACGGATTCTAGTCTATAGATTGTTGAGAGATAATCCTGTAGAACACTCTCCTCACAGCTTCTTCTACCGCTACTTGATAGGATATATCTTAAATTGATCTCCATCTCTGCTTACTAGTAGAACTGTGCGAGGAATTTAAAAAGGTGCTTGTGATGATTAGTAGAAAAGATTTGAAAACTATAAAAGTAGTACTAGTAGGACAACCAAACGTAGGAAAGTCATCACTATTTAATGTACTCTCAGGAAAGACGACGAGGGTAAGTAACTGGGCGGGCACGACTGTAGAGATCAAGACAGGAAGAGTAAAGTATAGAGAGTACATTATAGAGCTGGTAGACATACCTGGAACATACTCTCTAACACCAGCATCGGTAGAGGAGAGAGTTGCTAGAGAGTACATAATTAAGGAGAGAGCAGACGTCTATGTAGTTCTTGTGGATACGTTAACTATAGAGAGATCGCTACTGCTAGCCATAGAGCTCCTAGAGCTGAGAGGTAACGTTGTCATAGCATTAACAAAGTACGATATTGCTCATAAGTATGGTATACATGTTAACATCGATGGATTAAGTAGAAGACTCTCCGTTCCTGTAGTAGCGGTATCAGCATACACTGGTGAAGGAATAGAAGACCTTCTTAACGCAATAATAAGAACATACAAGAGTAAAAATACGAAAGAACTAGTAATCGATTACGGAGAGATAGAGAATTATATTAAAATATTTCAAAATTGTGGAGAAAAAGTTAGAGATTTCTTAAAATCAGATGTTAACACTAGATGGATAACAATAAAGCTTATAGAAGGTGATGAAGAGCTCTTAAGAATTTTAGAAGAAGTAGATTATGAATGTTATAGAAACATTATAGAGTTTAGAGAAAAATTTAAAGAAGAACATGGTAAGCTTCCTGAAGATATTATATTAGAATTTCGTAAGAAAGTTGTAGAACGAGTGTTAGAAGGTAATGTTGTTAAAGCAAGAGTTAGCGAGAGTCTAGCACTCAGTAACATAGATAGATTCTTCATGAATCCTGTAATTGGACCTATATTGTCAATATTATTACTTTCTCTCATAATATGCTCTGCATTGATCATAAATATGGGATTTCCAGCAAACGTAGTACTATACGCTCTAGGATTCAGAAATTTAGCTGAGCTTGTAGAAAAATACTCAATATCTGGTATTCTATCGAATATTTTCGACTATTTTGCCTCTATTATATCTTCTATAGTACATAACTCTGTAGTTAGTAACCTAATATGTGGAGTAGTAGAAAGTTTTGGAGCTGTAATATCTCTAGCACCTCTAGTATTCATAATGTCCGTAATCTTAGCTATATTTGAGGACTCTGGTCTAGGTGCAAGGATGGCTGTTGCTCTTCATTCCATAATGTCTAGGTTTGGTCTATCAGGTAGATCCGTCTATCCAATAATGATAGGTTTCGGCTGTAATGTTCCTGCTGTTCTAGCCTCTAGAACAGCTATAGAGTACTATGAGCGAAAGCAGATAGCATTATCTGTACCGTTAATACCATGTCAAGCTAGATTTCTAGTTCTTCTCTACATTTTGACTAGTATAGTACGTATGAATCCTCTCCTAACATTGATCTCTGTATTCTCTATAGTGAGTATAGGAGTATTCTTATGCTTAATAACATCTCTTATGTTGAGAAGGATGTTTAAGATTAGTGAAAGTCCAGAGCTTCTGTTAGAGATACCTCCAATTCATCCTCCTAAACTCAGAGTCATATGGTGGATTTCTTGGAGTACTACTAGACATTTTTTAGAGAAGGCTGGGACAGTAATATTTGCGTCTTGTCTAGTGATATGGCTGTTACTACATTATGGACCTTCTGGATATGTTATAAATCTTGCTGAGAGCTATGCTGCACGTCTAGGAGACATCGTTGGCATTCTCTTTGAGCATCTATATAGTGTTCCTCATATATATGCTTGGAAGCTTGGTCTTGCAACAATAGCTGGAATGATAGCTAAGGAGAACATAATAGCTGTCCTTGACTTGATAGGATTGAATGGAATCTCTATGACTCAGGTAATAGCGTTCACGGTGTTCACGATGCTGTATATGCCATGTATATCTACTCTAGCTGTATTATGTAGAGAGGTAGGCATAAGATATGCATTATTAATCACAGTATACATGTTCATTCTAGCTATAGTGATATCCTATGTTTCATACATAGTTCTCGGATGTATATAATTGACCATAGCTAAGCATATAAACTCAGAGAACTGTGTTACTACTAATGTATCAGATTGGCTTATTAAGGATAAGAAAGGGCCGAAACAGCGGCATAATATGTATAGGAGACTACAATACCTGTATGCAGAGCATGTCAATGTTTTCTCTATCAAAGATCTATAGAATCTACCTATACGACATATATGAGCTACTCAGCGGCTCAAGGATAAGAAGAATATTCTCTCTTCTTCTCATGCGCTTAATGATGACTATAGCTGGTGCTCTCGCTGTAGCAGGAATAGCATACTACTTCATAGGGTCAGCATCCGTCGGTATAGGGTTGCTAGCAGCCTTTATCGGTATCAGAGTATTTACCTCAACATTATCAAGCCTGGACACAAGCTTCAAGCTCTTTGACGGTTTCTACCTCTTCATAGCGTACATATGTGGCAAGCTTGGAAAGTTTAGAGCTAGTAATAGCGTGCTAGCTACTAACTATGCACAGGCTATATACAAGTTCATGAACAATAATAATAATGTTGGAATATATCTCTACTCTAGAAACTCAGAAATGATCAACAAGGTCATAAATAAGCTGAGCAAATACCTGAAGGTAGAAGCATTATATGGTTATGGAACTACGAGACTATACTGAGAATATTTACCTGATGTTACATGAATCTTATAGACATCTGTAGGTAAGGTCCCTTCTTCTCATCGTACACTATTGATATTATGTCTCCATTCATTAGCTCGAAGTCTGGTGACTCAACTCTATACCCTCTATGTATTATTATCCATCCAAATCCTTGCCTATATACGGCCGTCTTGTTTAAGCTTCCTAGGTCTCTTATGTACCATCTCTTTCCTTTTCTAAAGATCATGCAGTGTCTCCTACTTATGTACTTGTTAGGATCATATATGAGTAAGTACACTCCTCTTGAGTCTTGGTAAATTCCTATCGGTATGTTCGGGTCATCTCCTCTTCCTATGACTATGTAGTCAGCGTCGAACGTGTATACTTGTCCCTTAACTGCCAATTGTATACATCCTGGTCTGAGCTCTTCTCTGAAATAGCCTTGAAGATCCATGAGCATCTGCTCTGCTGTGAGATAACGCATGGACATGTCAGGATGCATTGCTCTAGCTATCACGTACCTCAATCTATCGTCTACGTCTCTCACAAATCTTGCTGGATCAGGAGGTCTCTGCGTAGCATTAGGATAGCCTGGAAGGTCTGCTATGGGGTCCTTGCCAGTTATTAGATAGAACAATATTGCACCTAGTGACCATATGTCGCTCTGTGGCGTAGATACGCCAATGTACTGTTCTGGTGCTGTGTATCCTCCTGGAGATACTACTATCTCTTTTGACGTCTGATCGAAGTAGTATCTGCTTGTTCCAAAGTCTATCACCTTACATAATGTTCCTGTTCCCGTGCTCTGTGTGAGGACGTTACAGGGCTTTAGGTCTCTATGTATTATGTTGTTCTTATGTATATAAGATACCACCGTACAGAGCTGTGTCATTATGCTTAGAATCTCTGCGTGTGTTAGGTCGGTTCTTCTACGAAGCTCTAGCAGTGATGGACCATTAACGTACTCTAGCACGAGTATTGCTGGTCTAACTGTTACACCATTCACATTTAAATCTCTTAACAGCTCGAGAGCTTTTAGAAGGTTCACTATGTTCGTATGTCTTATCCTCTTCAGCACATGTGCTTCATGTCTTATCTTCTCCACGTTCAGTACAACGTTCTGGTCAAGTCTAGGTTCTTTGACAGCTACTATCTGTCCTGTCTCCATGTCTTTTGCTAGCCATACTCTGCTCATTCCACCTATCTTATGTAGCTTAAATACCCTGTATCTTCCTCCTATGTTTACTCCCTCTTTTATTAGGGTAAGCTGAGTCAAGATCTCTCAAGTTAAGTTCTACCTCTCGATTTTAAGAATTCTATCTCAGGAAAGCTGTATCCTATACGTGTAATGCTAATATTTAAAACCTCTACCCGCGTACTCTTATGGGGAGCATGACCGTGTTTAATAGTAGAACGAGCAATATTGTGCTGATAGCAGCCATAGTACTGCTGCTCTCTCTTATAACAGTATCGTATGCATACTCTGCAGAAGTAACGTTCCCCGGATGTGGTGTCATATACATAAACTTATGCAAGAGCGGGCACTTCTGTACGAGTCCAGTGAACTCGTACACCATAGGAGAGACAATATACGTATGCTTCTCAGCGGCAAACCCCTGTACTGTACTAGTGAGACTATACACTAAGGCTCCCGGAGAAACATCCTACGTACCTGCATATGGAGGATTCAAGACTCTGAATATAGGACCACAGAACATGCAGTGCATATCGCTGTTCACCGTCACAAGCGATGTTCAGACAGGATCTTGGCAGCTTAGAGTAGATGTAGTATCAACAAATGGAAAGACCATAGTGATGTCACCAACAATAACGTTCTCAATAGAGAAAGCAGTGCCAACAAAATCATCGCCACCACCATCTAAGTCCTCCACTACTAAGTCATCGCCACCGCCATCCTCAGGCGGAGTACTAGGTGGAGGCATCCTTACCTGGGTCATAGTAGGAGTAGTCATAGCTGTGATAGTTGCTGCATCAATAGCAGTAGTAGTAGCAAGATCCAGAAGATCCTCTGGCGGAAAATCAACAACAGTTACAGCACCACCTCCACCACCGCCTCCACAGTTCACACCATCACCTCAGTTCCAGCCTCAGGCTACTCCTTCACCTCCACCATCTCAGAAGACCTCGACAGAGGAGACCAAGCTAGGTACGGTCCTGTACCGTCTAGTACTACCTAATGGAACCGAGATTCCCGTGACAGAACCTGTCAAGGTCTTTGGTAGAGAGACATTCGAGAGATGGGGACTTCCAAAGGAGGTTCTAGGATTCATTAGTAGAGAAGAGAAGGGTGGTCACTTCAAGATATTTATGAGAGGTGGAAAGTGGTACATTGAGGACTGCGGTAGCAAGAATGGTACTCTACTGAATGGTGTAGAGATAAAGGGTAAGGGTCCACAGGAGCTTAAGGATGGTGACGTGATAAGTCCTGGAGGAGTTGTGAACATAGTGTTCAAACTTGCGTAATACTCTTCTTAGACTAACCTTTAAATATCTAACTATTTCTTTATATATCTATGAAAGCTGAGCACGTACTATTATGTAAAGGCCTACTACTCTCCATCCTGACAGTACTCCTAGCGCTCATAGCAGTTGCACATGCAGTCTACCTAATATCCTACTATGGATACGTATGCCCAGACACTAACGCAACACTTTTCGGAAAACTCCTCAATATCGAGCATAATCTACCAGGTTCACCTCCAGTATTTACTGTGAGCCCATATTTTAGATATGTACAGAGCGTACCCCTATACCATAAGGTCCTCTTCGTGGTAGATCTAAGAAGATTCCTTGCAGAAGTTAGGCTACTAGTAATACTGAGGACAGGTTATGGAGCAATGGATCGCTTAGTCATCGATGCTAGAGGAGGATGCTTCTACCTATTTAACACGACACCATTCATCAGAACAACCTACACCTTCATAGCAGCTATAGAGTATGCTCCAACTATTGAGAAAGTTCTTGGGCTTACACAGGTCGTAGTAACAGTACCTCCATCGCTAAAAGTAGTACTTAGAGATATAAAGGATCTAACTACTGGACAGACATATACTACGCCATATGTTAAACTTGTGCCAGGACACGTATATCAGGTAGATCTAGATGTTATAAACCTAGGAATATCTCAACTACATCTAAACGTCACATTCTACCTATCTAAGGAGCTTAAGTTATTGTCTCAAAGAAGCATCTACATATATTCTCTACCCAGCTCTACTCGGAGAGTATCAGTAAAGTTTAGAGTAAGCAAGCTCATACCTAGCAGAGAGAAAGTATATGTAAACGTTACATTAAGTGACTACTCTTCAGGTTATGTATACTTTGCAGGGTATCTAAATCTCACAGTAATGCCCTCACTATGTAGACTAGTACTTGAAAATTATAAACCTAAAAAGCTAGATGTTAATGAGGTAAATAATGTAACGTTGATTCTTAAAGATGTTGGAGGTCCCTGCAACATCACTAATATAACTGTTCAAGCACCACCATCTCTAGAGATCTCAAAGATATCTTACAACAATAAGACAATTACTCATAATGAGACTCTGCTCATCAATCTAGAGGCGGTTCCTAAAACAGTAAAGAAATACGTTCTCACAGTACTTGTAAGCTACTACAACCCTTACTCTAACTCTGAGAAGACACTTGCCTTCAAGCTTAATCTAGCTTCATATAATACAATAAAGATACTTATCGAAGCTAGGAATGGCACCATACTTAGACACGTATGTGCACGTGCTGGTAGTATCAGGATATGTGGGCAAGGCTCTGTTACTCTTTCAGGAGGTCTCATAACTATAAGTGTTCCACAGGAAGTAAAGTTAGGAAGATATGTTAAACTAGCCTTTTCTGGCTGGAATAATGGAGCCACCAGCAACACTATAACAATATCTGCTAACGAGACTACTAGAACACTGATAGCATACTTCACGGTTGAGTACTATGTTAAGCTCACATATCCTGAAGGAACACTATATGAAGGATGGTTTAATCGTAACTATGATCTAGCTATTCAAGTTCCTGGAAAGATAGATGAGGGCAATGGCACAGTACTCATATTTGATGGTTGGTACTGTAAGAATGGTTATTTAGAGAACACGACATCATTAACTGTTGACTTAACTAGACCTCTCATATGTACTGCAGTCTACTCAAAGTATTATAGAGTACTCATAATTGTGTTACTTGATGGGAAAGTATACGAGAGCTTCAGTAAACTAGTATCTCCAGGATCATCGCTCTACATAGATGTTGGAAAATATAGACCGTCAGACATGTGGTTCCTAGTAACAATATCATACGATGGGTGGAGAACGAGCACTGGTCGTTCTGGAAAATCTTACACGATATCTCTAGTAGTGAATCAGCCAATGCAGATATATATCTCGTGGACTCGAAACTATATCGGCCTAATAGGAGTTGGCAGCTGTATTGGAATAGCAGTAGCCGGGGTGCTCTTTAGAGGTAAGCTTAAGAGAGCAACGACTGTCCTAGTAAGATCTCTACGTAGTAGAAGAGAAGAGGAGATGATAGAACAGCCTCCAAGCACAATGGTCTACTCTGACGAAGGTGAGGTGATACCTGCAAGAGAATTTACCGAAGTTCGTACAAGTGTTAGCACAAGCGAGTCCGAAGAGAAGAGAACAAGTGAAGGTGGGTCGGAGGGTGAGAATCCTGTAAGTTAGGTAAAAATCTTGAGACATAGAGTAACTAGCTAATTATGATATCATCCTCAGCAAATTTACAGGTCGTTCCAGCTCAAATATGCTCAGACGAATACGTAGTCTGTGGAGTTACTATAAGGATAGCATGTTTTAACAGAATATTTAACTATGGAATACTAGCCTACTCAACCGATGTTGATCATCTAATAGATATCCTAGGGGCAGCAATATATGGTGTAACTTCTCTTCTAGATGTCTCAGAAGTAGCAAGATGTGTAAGTAGAATGATTAGGAGAGATTCTGGAATAGTGATAGTTAGAGATGGAGAGTGTGCTGGCATAAATGTTCTTGTAAGATCTTCTCTATATAGGAGAGAGAAGGATGTTAGAGAAGTTTGTAAGCTTAAGAGAGGTATAGCGCTTTTCGAATCTATTAATAGGATACCTCTAGGTATCGTAGCACTAGATCTTAAGAGGAAGGAGCTACAGAGTATAGCTGGTAAGGCAAGATATTATGACTGTATCCTATATGATGTAGGTCTTGTGCGTAGAAATAATGAGGATTCTGGAATAGTGATAAGCATGGATATGAGAGATCGTGAGAACAGGTTTCTCGTGTTATCAGCAGCTGTTGCAGATGGTGTTGGCGGTCTAGAGTACGGTGAGAAGGCCAGCTACATAGCTGTAAGAAACTTAGCAACGTACATGTTCATAGAAGAGGATCCACAGACAATACTTGAGAAAGCTATAAGAAGAGCGCATGTCGAGATACAGGAGTACTCAGTATACATGGGAAAAGCCTCAGCAACAACCTTTACGGGAATAGTCATAGTAGAGAACGAGCTACATCTAGCACATGTAGGAGACTCTATAGCATTCATCTATGACAACTCAAGAGGAATGATAAAGCTCTGTTCAGAACATGCTAGAGATAACGTACTAATGCAGGCTGTAGGATATAAGATAGATAAGGTAGAACATAACGGACCTATACCACTTTCAGACAACGCACTAATAATACTTGCAACAGACGGCCTATCCAAGGTAGTACAGGAACAGGAACTTCAATTACTCATAGATCCAGAAGACCTAGAGAAAACATGTAAGAACATACAATATGAGGTTAGAAGAAGAGGAGCACCAGATAACGTGACATTAATATTGTTAAAAATAGGGAAAGAAATAAATCAACCTAGAGAACTCTCACAAAAGAAGGGGCCGTAGTCTAGCCTGGTAGGATGCTCGGCTCGGGCCCGAGTGATCCCGGGTTCAAATCCCGGCGGCCCCACCAGCGGATCTCTCTACTAAAAAGCTCCTTCTGAAACAGATAGATCGGTAAGACTTAATAATAAGTATTGTAACATCCTAAGTGGAAACTAATCTTAACAAGAGGCT
>JAADCU010000088.1 GCA_013154355.1 Thermoproteota archaeon
TCTGGTGAGTCCGGGTGTGACACCCCAACTATGGCCGGGTTACCCGAGGCGCAACAACAAAAACACAACCAAAAATAAAAACCTTACCCTCCGACCTATATCGTGAGAAGGAAACTCCTGATACTGATAGGAATCATATGTCTTCTAGCTGATCTAACGTATGAGGGCTATAGATCGATTCTCTACATGCTGGTCAAGGTGGCTGGAGGAAAATTAGCACAGCTATGTACATTATGGGGTATAGGTGATCTAGCAGTAGTAGTTGGTAGAGTAGTAGGATCTCTATTGTCATCTATGGGTATAATATCTCTAACATATGCTCTAGGATACATACTTACGTGTGTGCTTCCGATATCTATACTCTATACCTCACTACCCATGATATACATGGCATACCTAATTGAAAGATTTGGAAAAGGTGTGAGAGGACCATCAAGAGACTTGATAATAAGATCGATAGCTGAAAGAACTGGAAAAGCCTTTGGAATAGTAGAGGCACTAGATCAGGTAGGAGCAGTAACTGGACCACTGATCCTGCTCTTGCTATACTATGTCTCAAGATCTATTAAAACGTTTCTAACATATTCCGCCATTATTTTAATAATATCATCAATAACACTCATAACATGCATCAGCATCATTATACCAGAAATTAGAAAAGTTGCTCGAGGTCTCAGAGGAAGAGGACTACTGAGACCTTCAAGAAGAAGCATAATATATTCAATAGGAGTGTTATTTATTACAGCATGTCTTTTTCCAATAGCTGGTATTCAATATATATCATCAATATCTATAGGGACAGGCTCAGGACTGATAATGTTTACAATATGCATGATAGTGTCAACAGTAACAGCATTAGCTACTGGCGAGATATCTGAAAAAAGAATCTCACTAATACTCACAGTTATTCTGCCATTAACATCAATAATGAGCTTACTATATCCATCATCGATATATCTAGTAGGAGTACTCTATGGAGTAGCTCTAGCAGTTATAGAAGTATTATTTAGAGGATTAGCATCTAACATAGGTGATCTAGGCGTGTATAGCATTATTAGTCTTGCAATATGTGTAGGAACGTTCATATCATCCATATTGTTCCCATTCATCTACTATGCTAGGATGATCATGGTATTAACATATGTATCCACTATGTATGTTACTGGACTACTCATTATTCTCCTAAGTCTGCGTAAGTAAGTATTGGCTGAGGATTATCTATCTCTCTACTACTTATTACAAAGCTTGCAATATGTATAGAATAGTATTTTCGAAACCTTTCCTCTATCTCTTTAAGAACCTTTCTTAGCCTTTCTTTAGGTACTCTACATTTAACATATAATGTTTTTCCAGATACTTCATTAACTATCTTACCCTCCTTAACAACTGTTCTACCATCCTTAAGTACTAGCCATGCTCTTCTGAGAGCGTTATGAACTTTCTCGTATTCTACTGATGGATCTATGTTACGTGGATCTATATCATATACTGCTATATCTGCTACAGCTCCAGGTCTCAATGTTCCTCTATCGTTTAGTCCAAGTATTTTTGCTGGTGCTGCCCTGGTTATGATGGCTATGTCCTTGAATGTGTACTCTCTATCTATCGAGGGAAGAATCATCTTTCTTACAGCTTTTCTAGGCATCTTCTCCATCTCTTTCTCTCTAGCTCTCTTACTCATTAGCCAGGTCATTATGAGGGGATATCTTGTGAAAGGTCCTGCATTAGGATGATCTGATGAGAGGACTATTCTCCACTTAAGGTTCTCAGATGCTAGTAATGCTACCTCAAGACCTATGCTCCACTGTATAGCATTTACGACGCTTTTTCTCCTGTAGTTGTATGGTACTATTCCTGTAGCTGTCTCAGCCTCTATATCGTGGAGAACTACCTTCCACTTTCTGAGATGGTACAGTATGAACTCGAAAGGTGCATCTGCAGTCATGGTCGTGGTCTCTCCGAAGCTTACCTGACCAAGATCTATAGATGTGTGCGGACTTCTCTCAAGCTCTTTAACTATTTCTTCACTAGCTGCTGCAAAATTATACCAGCAGTCTCCTTTGTAAGCACTGAACTGTACATGAGTGACATGGAGTACTAGTCTATCCTTTACTACGCTGCTCTCACCTGTCCTAAATGTCTCTAGGAGAGTAGTATAGTTTCCTGGAATACCTAGCTTGTTAGTATGTACATGAATGCTATGTGGAAGGTTAAGCATCTGTGCTACACGTGCATATGAGTATATTATCTCTCTTGGTGTTACACCATACTCAGGGACCTGGTCATCGATATCGAAGTATAGTCCATAACCGTAGAACCATGCCATGTCTGCTCCTGGGTCAACAAGTTTTATTGCGTATCCCTTCAAGCTGTCTAACATCCAGGCAACGTATACTGCAAGGCTCTCAAGATCCTTCTCAACTATGTAGTCTAGTCCTAGCCAGGTGGAGTCGAAGAGTATGTATACAAGCTTGTCAACTATGGGAGTATCATTCAACTCCTCGTGAGTGTGCCTGGTCTTGAGAGGTGGACTAGCAGCTTCACATATGAGTGTATACCCCATCTGAGCATACCTATACCCTGTCCTGATGACTGTCGGAGTAGATTTTCCACAGTGAGCTCTAGGGTACTCAAGAGCTGGAACATTAGTACGATAATGATCTTCAGGCCTCATCAATCTAGCAATATTTATCTTGGGACCAGCAACATGAGTATGAATATCTATAGCACCAGCCATAGTTAATCTACCACCAACATCTATAACCTCTACATCTCCTCTGACATCTGAACAGTCAATAATTCTCCCAGACTCTAGGTCAACACATATGTCCATTATCTCACAGTTGATGTTCTGAACAGGATCCACGACACAGGCATTACGTAACATTAGAAACCTGGACACGACTCATGTAGAACGATGATAAGACTAATAAAGATTCATCATGTTAAAAATAGGAGCTCCTAAACAGGATAGTAAGATTCTTAAACTAGCTACTTCTCACCAATCTTAGGATAAACTATGTCTCTAATGTATGAGAATGCTCTACCAGCAACATGTAGAAGCACCCTAGCCTTCCTATGATCAACATTCTGCCCTCTATAGAGAAGATCGTTTCGAACTTTTGCAAGAAGAACATCACATATAACAAAATCAACCTCAGCTATAGGAATGATCTGTCTTACCTTAGCTTCCATATATCCAACACAGTCCTCTATATGTGGAGGCCTAACCTTCTCTGAACTAGCAAACCTGAGCTTGAGAATCTTCGTCTTATCAGCATCTCTACCACTCACGGTACCTGCCTTCCAGACCTCATCTATCAGATCTACAGAGGGCACGTTGATCGTTAGCTCAGGAACCTCCTCGAGAAGCTTACGAGTAAAACAGTCTCGACTAATAGCAACACCTACAGTAGGCTCATCCTCTGCTATAGGCGTGACCCAGCTAGCAGCCATCACGTTAACTCTACCATCTCTACCACAGGTAACTATGAGGACCACTGGACGTGGATGAAGAAGATA
>JAADCU010000111.1 GCA_013154355.1 Thermoproteota archaeon
CTAAGAGAGTTGCAATAGTTGACATAGATGCTCATCATGGTAATGGAACCCAGGAGATATTCTATCACACTAGCAAGGTACTCTACATAAGTATTCACCAAGATCCTCTCACACTCTATCCAGGTACAGGATTCGTACACGAGGTCGGGATGGGGGATGGCGAGGGCTTTAACATAAATATACCATTACCCCCAGGATCAGCAGATGACGTCTATATGGAAGCTATGGATAGCATAATAATTCCAGTTCTTGAACAGTACAGACCTGACATAGTCCTAGTATCTCTTGGATTTGATGCACATATTAATGATCCTCTCACACAGCTTGAAGCTTCCTTGAACTCGTATGAGAACATGTACCTGATAGTCAAGAAGATGATAGATAGCGGAAAGATAAGGGGAGGAGGATTTCTCCTGGAGGGAGGGTACGATACAGGAGTCCTATCTAAAGGAAGCGAGGTACTTGTCAAACTGTTTCTAGGAAGAGAGTACAGGATAGGTGAAGAAAAGACAGAAAGCGGACTTAACACCTTATCGAGAGCTAGAAAGGTCATAAAAGAAGTAGTTGAAACACATTCAAGGTACTGGAACCTGAAATAGAGACTGAGAAGAACAGTTAAAAAAGCAGTCGAGAAAACTGTACTAGCCATGAAGATAGATAGAAGATGCCTAGTATGTCCCATAGGGCCAAGAGAGTGTGTGAGAAGGATCATAGAGAAGTACTGGCTACGACCACGAAGACTCAGACCGGGACATCCATGGACAGCAGAATGGTGCCCATACTTGAGAGGATTCAGACCAGAACAGAAAGAGACGGCGCAGGCAGCACAAAGTACATCATAGGCGTAGTATCGTTAACCTTCATAACAGTACTCTGGGGATCATCCTTCCCAGTAATAAAGATAGTGGTCACACATGTAAACAGCTTCTGCTACATATTTTATAGAAATCTCATAGCTATAACCATACTAACGCCATACATAATATATCTAGCACTGTTCAAGAGACCTGACAATCTCAGAGAGCTAGCACGTACAGGTCTTATAACAGGAATAGTATACACGTTAGCACTCTGGCTACAGGGATGGGGCACAGAATATACATCGGCAACCTGCTCAGCATTTATAACAGGACTAAACGTCGTATTTGTACACCTATACGCTGCACTATACGAGAAGAGATATAGTAAGTATCTGCTAGCAGAACTCATACTTGCAGTACTTGGACTATATTTAATAACTAGACCGCAGGAAGGAACACTCGTAGGAAACCTGATAGTGCTCGCAAGCTCCATCCTCTGGGCAGTCCAGGTCATCCTCATATCTAGATACGCACCTACAGACCCAGTCACCTTCGCATACTTCGAGCTACTGCCCTCACTAATATATGCAGTGCCTACAGCAGTGACAGGACAGCTAGTGATAGAAAGCAGCAACATCATACTAGGGCTAGCATATCTAGCTATTACATGCACAGTAATAGCATTCACACTACAAGCATACGGACAGAGATACGTAAAGCCAGAGGTAGCAGCAATAATATACCTTCTCGAGCCAGTAGCAGCCGCAGCATTCTCATACATCATGCTAGGAGAGATGCTAGATATCTACCAGATAATAGGAGCAACAATGATAATGACATCAATAATAACAGCAACAGTAAAGAACATATAGACCATAGAGAGAAAGACTGTGAATGATGAATACCTGATGAACAGAAGCATGAAGAATCGGCTTGGAACTGATCACATACTTGCTGGATATCGTTATTAAAATTGTTACAAAGTGCCGTCATGAGATGTTGCTCGTTGTAGGGCCCGTATCTTTACATTATATTTTGAGTATCTATATCTCCCTATGAGAATTATAGTACATTATTAATGAAATATGTTCCTCGTTAATGCATAAATTTATCGCAGAAGTTTACACTTGGAGTATATGCCGCTTGGAATGTTTATTAAGGCACAGAAGCGAGAGCGAGCTCTATGTATAAGATTGGTACTTGGGGCTAATCCCTGTTATCCTAGAGAGATTACGAGATTGAGCATACGCTGGATCGTATTGTACGATACTGATCTGCATCCTATACTTGTAATGGGTGAAAGACAGGTAACGTTTGAACAAGATTATACGTTTTACATCGAGATTGATGATGAGAATATACTTAACGCTACTAGCTACGTAGCATTAGAGGCAGACTCTTTCATATGCTGTGACAACACGAATATCTCAATACCTGGAGATTGGTGGTCACTTGACGAGAGACTTGACGAAAGAGTTAAGACAACGTTAAAAGAAGAGTGGAAATCTATAAGTCAATTCCTAAACGATACCTGTATATTCTGTAATCGCAGTGTAAAGCTAATCCTGGAGAAAGAGGGAAAACGTCTGTTCTATCGCTTAAAGACTACACAGAAACCTGTTCTCCTATGCGAGACCTGTTACCACATGATTATTGAAGATGCTGATACAATATTACGACGTATAGGATTCTCAACGTTGAGTGACACCGCAAAAGTGTTTATTGCACGTCTTAATAGATTGATGAAGAAGCTTAGAATAGAAAACACTGAAGAACTTAGGGAACTCCTGTTACATAATATAGAGGTTATCGATCCTCATGAGAAATTATCGCTTAAACGTACCTGGACGATTATTGCAGAGAAGACCATGCAGAACACAGAGACGGCAAGACTTTTGAAGACAATTGCTACTTTAATTGAAAATTATGGATATGATGTAGTGAATAGACTTGTAGATCTATATGGAAGACATGGAGATAAGATGCTGGAATTTGACAAGCTATGGAATGAATATAATAGACTTAGCAAGATGGAGGACATTATAACCAGATTCGTTAAGCTATGTGAAGAGGCTGTAGATCATGGAATGAAAATTGAAAAATTAGAGAGATGCGAAGCCGCATTGAACGCATGTGAAACCGAGCTGATAGAATGCCAATCCACGAGATCAGAACTAGAGAAAGAGAAAGAGAGACTTAACACTGAAATTAAGAATCTTAACCTTCGCATAAAGGAACTAGAGGAACAGTTCTCTAAACAATTAAACGAAGTTAAGATGAAACTTAAAACATTTAATGAAACTAGAACAGACAGCATCCTAGTATATATTGGAGGTCGACAAACTGAAGTAAGCGTAAGCGCATACAACATAGTTCTCCAGGTCCTGAACATACTACTACCAAAAACCTCCTACAATAACGTTGAAGAGCTAGCAAAAATGCTTAACGAACTTAAGTCATGCGGACTAATACAGGAGTTCCAAGTCCAGAAGCTATCCTAAGTACCGATATTTATTAAGGTATTCACAACAATCATAATACGGAAAACCCTTACCTACCTTCACAGGAGTGTGAGATATGAGCCAGGACGTTGATCCTTCCTGTAGGAAGGGTCCCTGGGAGTTTTCTGGTGGGCCCGCCGGGATTTGAACCCGGGATCACCCGCGCGTGAGGCGGGCATCCTACCGCTAGACTACGGGCCCCCAGTACCATTATCCACTT
>JAADCU010000082.1 GCA_013154355.1 Thermoproteota archaeon
AATTAGATAATAGACTGCTTGTACTTGGGTAAGAAGACATGAACGCTAGGAAGATTTGTATTACAGCACTAGCTATTGCATTAGCTGTAGTGCTAGCAGCAAACGTAGCATTTGCAGCAACAGCAAAGTACCCTGGAATAGAGACAGGTCTAAGATACCTCGGTGCTGGAATAGCATTCGGAGTAGCTGCAGGTGGAGCAGGTATAGGAGTCGGCCTGGCTGGTGCAGCAGCAATAGGAGCAATAGTAGAGAGAAGAGAGCTCTTCGCAATGTACCTACTATTCATAGCTCTAGCAGAGGCAATCGCAATCTACGGATTCGCAATGGCGTTCATACTGATGTAAGAGAGTAAAAAGAGGAAAAATAAGATCACGCACACTCTTTCTAATTCTGATCCTCCTCAAATTCTCACAGTCCCCCTTATAAGTCCCATTAACACTCTCCTAATATGCCTCATAAACAATCAATAGTTGTTCGAAGAGACTTAAAAATGAGCTGTGGAAAGATTGCTGCTCAGGTAGCGCATGGAGCAGTAACAGTAGTCATAGATGTACTAAGAAGTGGAAGAGAGAGATGGATAAGATGGTTAGAGGAGTGGTTACTAGAAGGACAGAAGAAGGTCGTATTAAGAGTGGACTCATTAGAAGAATTATTACAGCTCTATGAGAAAGCTAGACAGTTCGACTTGCCCTGTGCTTTAATTAGAGATGCAGGACTTACAGAACTTCCTCCAGGAACAATAACAGTACTAGCAGTAGGTCCAGGGCCTGAGGATCTTATTGATAAAGTTACGGGACATCTTAAACTACTGTAATGCTGGTAATATGGTTAACAGGAATACCAGCTAGTGGAAAATCAACAATAGCTAGAGCACTTGCAGAGAAGTTAAGAAAAATAGGTCTTGAAATAGAAGTTCTTGAAAGCGACGAAATTAGGAAAGTTCTTACCCCAAGACCACTATATAGTGACGAGGAGAGAGATTGGTTTTATGGTAAAGTACTTATATGGCTAGCAAAACTATTATTCAAACATAATATAACAGTGATAATAGACGCAACAGGACACAAAAGAATGTATCGTGAAAATGCTAGGAGAGAATTTGGTAAAAAGTTTATTGAAGTATATGTGAAATGTAGTCTAGAGACAGCTATGAAGAGAGATCCTAAAGGTCTATATAAGGCCGCTCTAGAAGGTAGGATAACTACCCTACCTGGACTACAAGTACCATATGAGGAGCCTGAAAACCCTGAAATAGTCATAAATACTGAGAAGGAAGACGTTGATACAGCTGTGAGAAAGATAGTAAGCTACATATGTAATAGGAGGCTAATACCTGAGGAATACTGTAGTAAGCTCGACACCTAGATCGTTAAGATAATCTAGGCATCTCTTGATAACGTCATCCACTGAACTTGGTTTTCTGGTACTATAGAGAAGGACTATTCCTCTACAAGTCTCCTTATCGGTCTCTGGTTCTTTCTCATGTATGTGTATTATAGATACAGCATCATCCATGCTTCTAGTGTTTTCAGCGAACCATCTTGATAATGTATCTATATCATCTATTCTGAGGGTTAATGCTCCAACATCTCCATAGTATAGTACGTATACTATACGGTTAATGTCAGCATAGTTCTTCAAGATGACGTAGTCTGGTCTTTCCTTCTCTATTCTCTCTATCTGTTCAAGACATCCATATTTTCTAAGTATCTCATTTTTCGATTGTATAACTATGTTTAAAATTTTCTCAAGAACATGAGGCATCTTTAGTGCTTCAATACCTGCAAGATGTTTTCTCAACATTCCAATTATCTCGTCAATATTTACAGGATCACCATCACCCAGTCCTGGACATTCTTCCTGTATTATGAGCTCATAGTTAGGTCCTAGACCAAACGGGTAGATTCTACACGCTAATGGCTTAACCTCATGTATTGTACATATATTATTTCTAAGGTATATACATGCCCCATCTCCTCTACGAGGAAAAGTAAATATTAGTGGAGCACCATAACTCTTAGCAACCTCGTCCTGTATAGCTATTAGATGAGCGATAATGTCTGTTCTCTCCATCTCCCACCAGTTAACAATATCGTATGCTGTTATCTCAAGATTGAGAAGTCTTCTACAACATGAGCCACACATCTTACATCTAAACCTCACAGGATTCTCTTTAGACACAATCTTCATAACTTCACAATACGTAGATACTATCTATGGAATTTAGCTTTATCGTGGTACCACTAACAAGTAGATCAATAAGCAGAGAAGAGGAACAATTAATAGAAGAGTTAAGAAAAAACATAGGCGAGGACAAGATACTAGAGCCGACAAGCAAGATATCTCAAATAAGCATAGAGACGCAGCCAGATCTAATGTTCCTGATATTTCTATCTGGAGGAGTAAGTAGGACAGCAGTACAGATAGACCTAGTATATAAATGTCCTAAAGTAATCATAAGTTATCCAGGAGATAACAGCCTACCTTCAGCACTTGGCTTCATAGAGAGGAAGAGAACAGATACAAGAACACTACACATGTACTACACATCGCTCGATAAATCATTAATAGATGATATAAAGCTAGTATCAAGATCATGTGAAGCAGCTTTCAAAACAATGAGATCAAGAATAGGAATAGTATTTGAAAACAATATAAGAGACGAATGGTATCTAACATTAAAGAATAGTAACATCACTATAAAGATCATAGAGAGCATAAACATCAGTAAGTCATCATATGAGAAATTTATCGAAGATCTATATAATGAGCTTAAGAATATTGTAGAAAAGTATAAGCTAGATGGAGTAACGTTAGACTGTTTTAAACTTATTAGAGAAGTCAACTATACTCCCTGTCTAGCATTCACTAGATTACTAGAAGAAGGCATACCTATAGCATGTGAGTGTGATATACTCTCACTACTATCTATGATACTTATTAAAAACATTAATAGAGAACTAATTAAGAGAACAGCAATGATGAACCTAGTAGATCTTGAAGGAAGTATAATAAGACTTGCACATTGTACAGGTCCAAGAACAATGTTTGAAAGTTATGAACTTGTACCACATTACGAGACTAACCTACCACAAGCTATAAGAGGAAGAGTAAGTGAAGGTAAGAGATGTACAATATTTAGAATGAGTCCTGACTTGAAGACTGCAACAATAATAACAGGAAGAGTAGTAGAAAATGTAGAAAAGTTAAAACACTTAAAGACATGTCAAACAAGGATCGGCGTCGACACTGGAATGTACATAACTATGAGAGAGATCCTTGGAAACCATCACATAGTAGTACTAGATAATATTGTGGAAGAGTTAAGAATAGCTCTATGGTACATAGGAGCAGAAACGGTGATGATAGGGAGCCTAACAGAACAATGAAGAAGCCGAGCAGCACTGATCAGAAGCGCAGAGGGCACATCACAAATCAGCCCTAGCTAACC
>JAADCU010000009.1 GCA_013154355.1 Thermoproteota archaeon
AAGAGTGTAGCCGCGGACCGCCCGTTCTCCCCTACTGGCCCAAAGCCCGCCATGCTTGGCCGCTACACCACCCGGCTTATTCTTCATGTTCTCTGTTTCTCTTAGTCTTTTTAAATCTTTTTCAGCAGCGGTGGACTTCATCAGTTGTCAGTTCTTTCCCGATTCATCATAAGTAATTGTTCATTATTCAGCAGCGGCCTCATGTTTTTCGTCATCTATCGTTAGCAGACCCTTCATCACCTACCTCTTTTATGATATATCTTTCTTATAAGGATCAGCTCGTCTCTTCCTTAATCATCGTATCATCTCATTGACCCTTCATCACCTGGAGAAATCTTAATATCTTTTCATGAGATTTAGTTATCAGTGTCTAATAAGCTATTTAAGCGTGTTGGCGTTGGAGGTACATTTGATACCATACATACAGGACATATAAGATTAATATCTGAGGCTCTCAGATATGGTGAAAGCATCATAATTGCGGTAACAAGCGACGAGTTTGCAAGAAGATTAAAACCATATAGTCCTCGACCTTTTCCCGAGAGATTGATTAGGTTAAAGATTCTTGTTGAAAAGATAGCTAGAAACGAGAACGTTAGTTTCGAAAAACTTGACGATAAGTATGGCTCTGCTGTAAAAGATGCTACTATGGATGCTATTGCTGTCAGTATTGAGACATTACCAACAGCATTTGAGATAAATGATCAGAGAGTGCTAAGAGGATTACAGCCTCTTCATATAATAGTGATACCATTAGTCAAAGATGGACATGGTGAGAAGTTCTCTTCAAGAGTTGTTAGAAGATTTATCGAGGAATACGGTATCTTATGAGCTCTCTAAAGTATGTTATAAATTTTGAATATTCTTCTACCCCACTACCTGATATAAGTCTTATTCCTGTACCGAGCTCTGTTACCTTTATAAGATCCTCAAGCATTGATAGCTGGCGAATATCCTCAATAACATTATCACTGTAAGCAACCTCGATATTGTTCCTCCTCCATATGACTATGTTTCTTGATAAGACACTTCTTACACTTCTATAATCTTCGTACTCTTTACCTGTTCTCACATTTACTCCGATCTTCTCTAGACTTCTCCTCACCTTACTTAGATATATTTCATAATCTATCCTTAGCTTATTCTCATTTAAAGTCTTAAATATTTTAAGCAAAGCATTAATAGTCTCTTTTAGATATTCTATGTTAATATTCTCATAATTTTCAAGTAATGTATGATATATGTCCCAAGAGTCTTTTAAACTTGATATTGTTATACAGGGTATTCCTAATGTCTCAAAGTTTAAAGTATCGAAGTATGGTGCCGATCTCTCCATTTCTAATATTTTGAATTGAGTATATATATCTTCCGTAGTATACATATATGGTTTTCTTCCTACTACATCTATGTTTATTATAAACATTATGCTGTCTATGAGCTTATTAGATATTAGATATTCAGAGAAGCTTTTTGATCCCCATGTCCAGTACATACTCGCCATATTTGGTATTCCAAACTCTTCTGCTGTAAACAATACTATTCTTACTCCTGTTCTTGATAGTGTAAGAATATCTTCTATAATTGATAATGCAACACCAATCCCTAGAGCGTTATCTAGCAGGCCAGTTAGCCAATGATCAAAATGAGCTGTGATTAGAAGATTTTCTTCGCCTTCTGTAATTATTATCTCAACATTATATCCAGTACTCCATCTATAATCAACGTCTACGTCTATCTTTATTATTCTTCCTACATTTTTAAGAAGCCTTCTCCCTACTTCACTAGGTACTGCTAGTACGGGTATTGGTACTAGCTTTCCAGAGCTATAAGTATAATCTTCTTCAGAACTAACGACTATTCTTCTTAATGTGTTAAGTCTATCTACGAATATTACTCCTTCAGCACCTCTTCTTAAAGCGTCTATTAAAATAAATTTTGCATCATCTACATCTTCCGGAAACTCTGTAATAAGTATATTACCAGTATCTAACTCTTCTATCGACTTTACTAGCTTACCTTCAGTACTAGATGATGAAGTATATGGAAGTGCTACTCCTTTCACTTCTTCTCCATCTATTTCTACTCTTGCAATCTTTTCACGAAATGTTAGCACTGGTACAGGATGTATATGATATGTAAGTAGTGGATTATCTATTTCTTGTAATATCTTCACTATGAAGTCTCTTTCCTCTGGTGTTCCAGCTAGAAGGTCCGTATAGTTTGAGCAGATTTTCGAAATTTGTAAAGCCTTCTCTAGGTGAGACATCTAGACCAAGTTTCTCTTTGACTATTATAATCCTACTGAGTACGTGTTCATATGTGCGATCACGTAAGCATGTGCGCATTATCCTCATGAGGTTCAGATCTCTTTTTGCAAGTACTCTTAGAATGTTCATCAGTATTGTCATTCCCTCACTGTTAAGTATTCCACGAGACCAGTACTCTGAGTATGGATCCTCTAGAGCTTTTAGCAAGCGTTCGAGATATTTCAATTCTCTATCAGAGCCCAGGCTCTCATCACATCTTCTCAGAGGCCTGCACATACATCATCTCTACATTACCTAACTATTATGCTTCTCAGTTTTCTAGAAGAAAAATCTTTCACCTACATGATAACTATGTCACAGACACGTGAGCTATTGAGAAGGATCTTAAAAGCATTTAACGCAGACGAGAACTACATAGATACCATAGTTAACGAGCTTGAGGAACTAGGCGTAGAAGCTATTATAGAGGAAGGAGAACTTCTTCTTCATACTGGAGTAAGAGTGCTCGGAAAAGGTCAGAACAGTGTTGTGGTAAAATGTTTATACAAGGGTGAAACGTGTGCATGTAAGATACTTAGACCAGATGCATCTAGAAGAGACCTCATACATGAGGCTCACATGCTTCAGATAGCTAATAAGGTTAATGTAGGTCCTAGAATTTACTCATATAGAGCTCATATAATAGTTATGCAACTTATAAGAGGTGTGAAAATAGAAAAGTATGTTCAAGAGACCTCGAATAAATTTAAGATAAAAAAGATAGTTATAGATTTGATAGAACAAGCATATAATCTAGATGAGATTGGTCTAGAACACGATGAGCTTTCGAGACCAGAGGAACATGTTCTGATAGAGAATGATGTTCCATATATAATAGATTTTGAAAGTGCTAAATATAGAGGCAGAAGAACATATAGAAACCTTACTCAAATTCTTAATGCTTTATTAGTAGGTAGATCTAAGGTTGCATTTAAAATTCGAAATATGTTAAATATTAATGACGTGACTTCTATAATACAGCTCTTAAGAGAGTACAAGAAGAATTCTAGCAGAGAGATAGTTAATAAAATCGTAAGTTACATCGATACCGTCTAACAATGGAGAAGAGAGTTGACAACATCAAGTTCGTAGAAATTGAAACATACGTCCATGCGACAGAAGATATAGACAAGATAGTTCAAGCATTAAGAGAAAACATACTAGGAGAAGTTAAGATCCCGATAATTCTTGAAGTGCTCTGGGGAACATTTGGTAATAGAATAATAAGAGTAAAAATATTCGTAGAAGATAATAGTTCAGAAAAAATATTAAAGAAAGTTCTCTGCAATATAGATAACATAGATAAGCTTAAGAGAACTATTAGAGATAGAACAGATAAGGCAGGAAACATATACATAAGATTGAATAAGCAAGAGCTCATCAAAGGAAGATTAGTACTTGACGATGAATCTGACGATATTGTGCGAATTAAAGCTCGAGTAAGCAGAAGATTCCTAAAGGATAACCTGGATAACCTAGTAGATATACTATGCAGAGAGTAATAAGAGATTCTGCTAACATTTTAATACAAGTAGAGACAGACGATCTAGATAAAATCTATAAGATAATTAAAATTTGTGAAAAACTTGACTATGATATAATATTTCTAATGTTAAGAAACTATAAAAAATATATGAAGATCTTAGAAAACACTAATGTTCTCGTACTCAGAAAAATAATTGTAACAGGTTCAAAAAATATTCCTAAAGATTATGACATGGTATCAGCAAGATCTATCAATAGATTTGTATTAAATAAGTTAATAAGAGTTGAAGAGATAGACTCCATAGTTGTGGATGTAGAGAATAGAGATGAGGTTCCTTCAAAAGATCAACTCAAGATAATGAAGAGAGAAGGAAAATCTATTGAAGTAATATTAAAGCTTGATAAGCTCCTCGATTTTAAATACTTAAGATTCTTAGAAACTTTCCTAGATATGTGCATGAGATGTGGTATAATATTCTTCTTCTATATACCGGTTAAAGATATCTCCGATCTAAAGAATCCTTACGATGTTTATAGTATTGTTGAAGTTTTATGTAATGTTGATTCTAAATTCATAAGAGAGTTAAGAGTAAGGCAGCTTCAGTTTGTTTCAGACATGTTCTATAGAAAGGGTTTAGAAATTCAACTTAGTTCTTGATCAAATAGTGAGGGTATTGATCTTGCTTGGGCTCTTGCTTTTCTTATAGTTCCTGTTACTGATACTGTTAGAACGGTGACCGGTGTGTTCTCTATCTTTCTTAGTGCTAATATTGCGTATCTTGCATATTTTAAGTATCTTGTTGGTACTCTGATGATTAATCTATTTCCTATTTTATCAGCTATGAGTAATCTTCCCTTAAAGAGTCCTATACCTACTATTTTTTCGAAGAGTCTTACTAGCTCATTAGCTACCTTATCAATAGCTTCTTCTGGGTGAACTTCTACTATTATGTAGCGTGCCACCTTCATATTTATATATTGGTTAAGGTTATTAAACATGTTGTATAATGTGTGTAAGAATCGGAATATTATATATTAAAGGTTCCATGCCAATATATGAAGAATTTGGTAATCTTCCAAACTATATCGTACGTAAATGTGATGATGTTTTTAGATGCGATATGATAATAGTTCCTCCTGGATATATCGTTGAGACAAATGTCTTCAATGAGTTCTCTAGGACTCTAGTAAGATATTACGAGAATGGTGGTATCATAGTTGGAGTATGCTCTGGCTTTCAATTTCTTTCAAGAGAGGTCATTACTCGTCATAGATCTATAAGGTGTACTGGTCTCATAGATGTTATTTTCAGTCCGCTTATATGTACTGATAGGTGTAAAGTCAAGATATTTGATAGCATATGGATGTTCAGAAATGTTAAAGAGATAGATGTCTTTCACGCACATACCTTTGCTCCGAGATTTGTAGGAGATGTTAAGATAGTTGGCGTGTCCAGGCCTAGACGTGTCAATTATTTTGAAAAAGATGGTAAGATAATATCTATAGTGTCTGATAGAGAAGAAAGATGTATAGGAATACTACCTCATAAAGTTCTTAATAATCTTATAGTTATAGAGAACGTCTGTAATAAACTTGGTATTAAAGACTTTGATAAACATAGAGAAGAAAATTTGAAAGTTATTAAAGAGTTAAGACGTGAGCTAGGTGTTAATACTGGAATAATTATGAAAGAACATGTTAATCATGGTAGAAAGATCATTATTGTTATATCATCTACTATGACTAGTGATGGTAAGACCTTCATAACTACAGGTATTGCCGGTCAGCTCCGATTGAGAGGTTTTCGAACATATGTTCTTAAATTAGGTGGAGATGTTAGAGATATTCACCCATCATTATACTTGATTAAAGAACCCGTAAAAGATTATGCAACAATTAAAATTAGAGGTAGATCAGACATCTATGGATGGTGTGATGCTGAACTTGCTCTATCAAGTGCATTGTCTGATTATGACGTAGTAATAGTTGAAGGAGTAATGGGTCTTCTTACGGGCGAGAGCTATAGAAAGAACGTTAATGATGAAATCTATTCCACTCTTCACTTTATAGAGAGGTTTAAGGTTCCTCACATACTTGTCATCTCTCCATGTATGGGTGGTGTAGAGGATGCATTTATAAGGCTAAAAGCTTACTTACAATATCTATCGAGCATCAACGTCTTACCTGTAGCTGTGATCTTAAATAGATGCTATGATCATGAGTCACCTTATGTTAAGAAGATGTATGAGCTGTGCATGAAGTATGGCATCTTGTTCTATGTAGTACCTGAGAACAAGATGTTACATAGAGCTACTCACCCAGAAGTTGATCTAGACGTAGATAGGTATGCGCTATCAGCTCTTGAGCTAGTTGGCAGACATGTAGACCTCGATCAGATTTTAAATGAATGTGAGAGATGTTTGATACGTTACCGTACAGTAACCATGGAGGGAAAACTCAAAAATGAAGAAAGCGTCAGGTCTAGAGAATGAGCTCAATAGAGCTAGACGAAAAGGATTGGCAGATACTTAGGACTCTGAGCAGAAATGCTAGAGTACCGTTTGCAGAGCTTGCTAGAAGTCTAGGACTTAGTGACGTAGCTGTTCTAAAACGTGTAAAGAGGTTAGAACAGGCTGGTATCATAAAAGGATACACCATCATTATAGATTATTCTAAGCTTGGTTTAAGACTTACATCATTTACAGGAATAGATGTCGAACCGGAACATCTCTTTACCATAGCTGAGAAACTGAGAAGCATGGAGAACGTTAAGTATGTTGCTATAACGTCAGGAGATCATAATATAATGGTTAAAATAGTTGCTAAAGATCAAAACGAACTTATGAAAATGCATGAAGAGATCTCAAGGATGCCAGGAGTGAAGAGAGTCTGTCCTTCTATCGTGCTCGAGGTACTTAAAGAAGAGTATCTATGATGCCTACTAAAGCCAGTGTTCTCTCTTAATAATGAATCTAATAGTGAAGTCTCTAATAGTTTCTGGAAGTCTAGCAACATCATCTAGATCTCTCACAATGATTATGTTCGCCTTTTCACATAGTTTTCTCATGTGTTTAGGAGCTATCTGACATATCTGTGCTCTTACTAACTTTTCTACCGTATTATATTTCCTTCTTTTTATCACTACCACTCTCTCACCGATAACGTATGGACCAAGGCACTCATTATCATTAACATATTTCTCAACAAATTTTAGTACATTATCACTATAGACTGGAGGACCTTTATGAAGCTCATATTCAGGTAGTTCATCTTTTTCAACCATTATCGCCACAGTTATGACACTCTTCTCATCAGTCCAAGCTTCAGAGTCATAGACCTTGTACTCATATCTCTCTAACGTATTACGTAGACTTTTACATAGTCTCTTAATTTCTCCCCACACTGTTTCTGGAGACGTTTTTTCAGGATAGGGAAGTACTATGAGTAGTGTAGGTGGTATAAGTCTGCCTTTGAGATCTTCAATATTTATAGGTTTTTCAGGATACTTGAAGAATTTTAGACTTGGTTTATCTAAGAAAAGCTTTCCAGCTAGTATGAGTTTACACATTGATCTTAATGATACTGCTGCAGCAGCATTTCTCATAGGGTCTACAGGATCTATCACTATCAATGGAGCATCTTTAAAGAGTGTTCTTGCTTTTCGAGGATCGGCATAATGTTTTTCAGGATCTATCACTACCTTTCCTGGTCTCCAGTTTTCTGCTACATCTCTTAGAAGGTTCTTGAAAGATCCATAGTATATTGTTAGAACTTCTGCAAGATATCCTGAGAAACCTTCTACTTTTATCTCTGCACCATATATGCCAACTATCTTTAAGAATCTTTTAAAAAGTCTTATCTCTGTCTTAAGGTGAGGATTCTCTAACAGCTTTGAGATCACGTATCTCGTATGTAATGGTGTTCTATCTGCTGCAGTTATGGGTCTTTCTCCAGGTTCTATTCTATAGCATGGTACTATATCTATCTCATAACCTGAAACTATGTACTGTACGTATGGGTGTTGTGCATATTTGAGTCTCCATTCTATCTTATTCTCTTCTGCAATCTCTATAAGCATCTTTACTAGTTCTCTTAGAACTTCTCTAGGATTATCTTTAGAAAGTATTATAAAGACATCTATATCTTTATTCTCAGGCAACCATGTATCTTTAGCAAGACTTCCCTGTAATGAGACTTCGAAGTTTTGAAGACCTCTTGCTCTTAGGCCGTTATCTACAATCTCTATAATCTTTCTAACAATGCTTAATCTTCTCTCTTTTTCTTCTAGACTAGGTTCAACTAGTTTCTTAGCTTCTTCTATTATCTCATCTATGCTAGTCATGTTAGGTCAACTTTCAGAAGATCGCTGTAGATTGGTCCTCGTGGAGTTAACACGCTTCTCTTTAGTTTTATGCATGATACTTCCTGTTCTCCGAAATCGAGATCTCTATATTTCTCTATTATAGATGTAATGTACTGCTTGTTTCTAGGTGATCTAACTCTCGCTATAGTGAGATGTGGCGTAAATTCTTTATCATCTTTTATTCCATATCTTCCTACAAGTCTCTCTACTATCTCGTGAAGTTCTGAAAGTTCTCGAGAGCCTTCAGCCACTCCAGCCCATATTACTCTAGGATTTGATGGAGAGGGGAATGCTCCAAGTCCCTTTATTCTCATTTTAAACTTCTGATACGATATTGTTCTGAGTTTGTTAATTATCTCGTTCACTGTTGCTTGAGGTACCTCACCTATGAACCTGAGTGTTATATGAAGGTTCTCCATCTCTACTGGTTTAATATCTACTCCACCTTTCAGAAGCTCCCTCTGAATGCTTTCTATCAGCTTCTTTATTTTCTCGTCGGTTATCTCTACTGCGATAAATACTCTAAGCAGATTCATCTTGATTCACTCTGCTGAACCTTACTTAATATCCATTTCGAGAATAGTTCACATTTCGCTGGCTCAAGATGCTTAGCTTTACCACAGTACTCGAGAAACGGACAGTATAGACAGGGTATTGTTACAAGTATCTTCTCTGCATCATTAAGCTCCTCAAGTCTTAGAGTATAATCTACTTCTAGAACCTCTTTCTTACCAGGAGCAGTTGCTTTAAGATACTCTTCAACTATCTTTCTACCCTCTGGCGTAAGCTTAACAAGGTACTGTGCTCTTCTTGAATCGCTTATCTTCTCTCTAACCACAAGTCCACGCTTCTCAAGTTTTAATAAGTATGGAAGACCTGTCTTTCCATCCACGTTAATTGCTTTCCAGAGATTTCTCTGAATATATGAACCCCCTGACTTATATAGCTGCATTAATATCTTTAGCTCTATCTCTGATAGCTGCTCACTACCATGTTGACTACTCATCACGTCATATATGTAGTATCCTCTATAATAATTCTTCCTAAGTTTAGGTCAGTGCCGGCCCGGCAATCTTCATCTTTCAAAACTGTGGGGGCAGGAGATCATCATCCCTACTTCTCGTAGTACTCGTCTAATATGTTATCTAGGTAGCTAATAAGTTTAGATACCTCGATTCTCACTATTTCAAACTCTCCAAGTCTATGAACTATTGGCAGTTTTATGATTGTTCCCACTCTCTTCTTATCATACTCTATCTTCTTAAGAATCTCGTTCTTATCTACGTCTTTAGGTATCTTACTAGGCAAGCCTATGTTCGTAGAGATCTCTAGAAGTTTAGACCATACTGATCTATCAGTGTATCCTAATCGTATTCCGAGGTCAGACTCGATTAACATTCCTATCATTACGCATTCACCATGTGTTAACGCTCCTTTTGCAGCAGCCTCGATCCCATGACCAACCGTATGTCCATAATTGAGAACTTGTCTCACATCTTTTTCCTCTCTCTCATCTAGATGAACTATCCATGCCTTACATTCAACAGATAGTTTAACGAGATCTATAAGAACGTCTCGATCTCGTGATAAGATCTTCTTAAAGTTTGTCTCAACAATCTTTACTATTGTTGGATTTATAGTAACACCATACTTAACAACTTCTGCAAGACCTGACCTCAGCTCACGTTCTGGAAGTGTATCTAAGAATCGTAGATCTTCGATAACTAGTTTAGGTTGATAAAATGTTCCTAGAACATTTTTTATATTAAATAAATTGATAGCATTCTTTCCTCCTATAGATGAGTCAACCATTGATAGTAGAGTAGTTGGTACTAGAACAAGTGGAAGACCTCTAAGATATATCGAGGATAGAAATCCTACAACATCTCCTAGAGCACCTCCACCAACTCCTATTATCAATGTTGCTCTAGTAGCCTGTATATTATGAAGATAGCGTACATACTCGAGCACATAGTTTAGAGATTTTGCTTCCTCTCCTGGAGGAACATCTATCACGTATGTGTCATACGTTTCTCTCATGTTCTCTACAAGACTAGTAAATAGGTCAAGCTTGTTTACAGGTTCCTGAACAAAGATCACGACCTTATCAGGGCTCTGCTGTACTTCTCTCGTTATTATCTCTGGGACCTTCTCTAGAACTTCTTCTCCAATTATTACAGAGTACTCTGGGGAGTAGGTTGGCTTTACTACTACCTTCTCTATTCTGCTCACAGGAGATACCTAACTACCTACTTATGAGGAGGTTGTTAAGCTCTTCGAATAGCTGTTTTAGCTTCTCCATACGATCTCTAAAGTTGTATCTTACAGCTTTCACCATTGCTTTAAATATCTTTGTTCTAAGTTTTCTAGCATACTCATTACCTTGAAGTTTTACTGCTCTCATCTTAGCCTTAGATATGAAATCTTCAGCTTCTTTAATCACTTCTTCTATCTCTGCTTTAGCTTCTAATGCTTCGAGAGCTAGCTCAGTTTCCTCAGGGTCCTCACTGGCTTGTCTAGTAGTTTTAACGACATTAATGTTTAGATATATGGGTGGAGCTAACACTTTTGGATCCGGCTTAACTATCTTGTACTTGCCCATCAAGAACCCGGCTATTATGTATCTTACAAGCTCTGATACACCGTGAAGACCCTCCTTCTCAGCTAATCTCATTAAGGCCTCCTTGACCGATCTATGTACTCTGACAGATATTACGGTTCCATCTTTCTCGGGAGCTTTGAAGAGATCTTCAAACTTTAGCTTCATACCATCCACGTCTATTACCTGTGGGATCTCCATCGTTATAAGATGTTGACAGCTTATAAATACCTCGATTTCCTAAAATAAGTCTGCTATATGTACACGTAGGCTAGAGTGAACTAGTAACTTCAATATTTGACCTTTATCTCCAAATACTGAGTCTATAGCCTTATCAACACTTCTAAACAAGTTTCTTAATAATTTTATTGCTTTATCCAGTGCTTTATCTCTACTAAGTCCGTTATTGACAAAAACATTAACTATGTTCACTTTCTCTTTTTCGCCATCTAGAAAATCTATCACATCATCTCTTACCTGATATAGTATTCCTAGAAGTCTTCCAAGCATTCTAATTTTTAAGATATCTCTCTCAGGTATTCTAGAGAGATAAGCTCCTATGACCATTGATGCCTCTATTAGAGATGCAGTCTTCTTACGTATTATAGAGAAGTAATGATGAGGATGTATCTTAGAGTCCTGTTCTCGAAGTTCAAGTTCGAGTGCTTCACCGTCTGCGAGATCTACAGCAGCTCTAGCAATCTCCATAGGAACTTTATCTACCCCTGTAAGAATACTGTACTCTACAGCCTTAGCTATGAAGACGTTACTTGCAAGTATTGAGAAGAAGTCTCCAAACAGTTCTCGAGGAGTTGAAACTCCTCTTCTCTCTCTATGCATGTCGAACACGTCATCTTGAAGAAGCGATGCAACATGTACACACTCTACAGCAACTGCTGCTTTAACAGCCTTCTCCATATCACCGTTCAACATGTGACAGGTCAATAATAGAAGTATAGGTCTTATGAGCTTTCCACGGTTAGTTATATAGTGTAGAGTAGATTTATACAACCTGTCTGACAGATATCTTCCACGACAGATATCAAATAAGCACTTCACAACCTCCTTCAACGCAAGCTCGACCTCACGAGGAAGATAGAGGTTCACGACCTTACTCGACCTCTTATAATCTAGGGAATTTAAGTGATGTCACTAGACTATCAATACATGATATTACTACTCTATGAATTGGTACCACGTGACCAAGCATGAGATCGCTAAGCACCTTCTTGAAGAATGGTATGAGTATCCTATTTCTATTGATCTCTCTAACAAGATTCTTAAAAAGCTCAATATCTGTCAAATACTTATCAATAATTCTTCTAATCTTAACAAGCTTAGAAAAATATTCTCCAAAAATTTTCCTAACCTTATAATTAAATAGCTCAGTATTTAGTTGAGCTTCTAACGCAATTAATGAGCTAGCTATTGCAGGATTAATACCTGCACCATTCGTAGGTACAACAAAACCACCCGCATCTCCTAGGTAAACTATATTACTTACTCTAGATAATATTATACCATCGACAGGTAAAGTCTTAGAGAGAGGTCTACTTAGTTTTTTAAGATTAAACTTCTTAAGAAACTTCTCAAAAACTTTCTCAATGTTTATAACATAATCTATGAGAACTCCTATACCAACATTTGCAGTACTAGCAGACTTAGGAAAGATCCATCCATAACCTCCTGGACATATTTCTGGATCTATAATTATTAATGGCTCTTCAAAATACTGGTTCATCTCTGCTACACATGATACACAGATAAGATATTTATAACCATGTTCAGAGAGAATGTACAATATCTCTGGCGAGTAGAATACTGAGGGAAAAGAGTCTGAAGCAGCTACAACGTCTGCGTCTATGACCTTGGAATGACCTTCACGAGATCTCAAGTAGACTCTTACATGATTCTTATGGACTTCGTAACGATAAGCTGAGTAACCTAGCATAAGTTCGCAAAAATCTTCAGATTTTTCAATAAGCTTTCTTATGAGGAGAGACTTATCTATCATATAGAATTTAAAATTAATTTTTAACCTGAGATCTCCAATAATTATAGTCATACTATTGAAAGATCTAACAACTCGAGTATTCTCCATCAACACTTTATGAGAACGAGCAAGATACTCGTAGACTAGGTTAGGGACCTTGCTTCTCAGATATGAGACCTCTGGTACAAGCTCTCCACATACTATGTGAGACCAGGGATAGAATCGTGGATCACATGCGACAACTTGAGTATTCTCGAGATTCACGCTTCTTATTAGGTAAAGTAAAGATGATCCAGCAACACCTAGGCCAGCGACAAATACTGTTCTCACGTTCTCGACTAACGATCATACTGCCTTATATTTATCGATATCTACTTTAATCACCTTTCCTTCCTTAACCAACCTAGTTAGCTGTGCTTTAACAACGCTAATACGTTCTTCGTTAACTGCTTTAGCGATCTCTTCTACTGTGAATACTTTTCCTCGGTTCCTGACAAGGAACTCATATATCTTACTTTTAAGCCCCTCCATATATGTACCATACTTGCAGCCACTATTAATAAGTTAATCATTCAGAAAGTAGCAGTGCTAGAAATGATACATATTAAACTTGACAAAGCTGAAGAAGAAGCTGGTACAAAAATGATAAGACGTAGACCGCTAAAGGAAGCAGTATTAAGCATAATCTTTAGAACATTAGCGTCTTTCTCTAGGCTCATAAATATCATATTTATACCTAGATACCTATCTAGAGAGTTCTACGGGTTATATAGCTTCTACATGTCTAGATTTGTAACATTGCTAACAGTCTTACAGTCTCCTATAAGGTTCTGGACCTACAGAGAAGAATCATATGGACTTAAGGTGTCCAGAGCTAGTTTAAAAGCTAGTCTCATAGTGAGCACTATTGCATACGTGATATCTCTCATAATTCTATTTCTCGTATACAATGTACCACTGATATTATCCGTGCTTGCAGCATCTCTAGGATCATTATACATATTCTATGATATATTAGTAGCGATATCTAACGTATATCGTCCTCATATTACTCAGCTAGCATTTCTAATATTAAGAGTAACTCAAGCAACATTAATAATAGTACTAGTACTTTCAAAATCATTAACTATAGAGAACCTTTTTACAATAGTAATCATATGCTACTTAATATCAATTATGTTCCTACTTCTACAATTTAAAAACATTCTAAGAGAAAGTAAAGCAAACCTTAAAGAATGTTTGAAAAGATGGTTCAAGAAATCTTACATACCAATTATTGATACAGTAGCAGCCTTCATATATAGTATAGATGCATTCTACATGACTAAACTACTCGGCTTCAGCTATGTTGCCGGCTTCTTTCTGACACTAGCAGTAGTATACAACATACAGAGCATATGTGGCTCTGCAGCTCAAGGTCTAACATCCTATCTACTAATGACTAGAGATATAGAGAGAAGTAGAATATATACCTATCTAACACTCATTATAGCAATACCATCATACATATTCATCTTTTTCTATCCCTGGTACATCATTGCCATATATGGGTATAAATATGTTAAATATCTTGAACTTCTAAAAATTATGTCAATCTACGGACTATTATTCATGATACTGAACCTACTAATACTAGTGGGCATGGGAATAGATTCTACCGACATACAGTACTCAACTTTTAATATTATTAAAAAATCTACATCATTTAAAATACAGCTCGTAAGACTAATCATAGCATCACTATATATATCAACCTTCATATCACTAACATACTACCTATACACTATCACACTAAACCCACTACTCATGATATATGTATGGGCACTAGCTCTAATAGCTCGCGTCATCGTAGAGATAGTAACACAGTACATTTATTCTCTTAGGAAAGTACTCAAGCTTAAAGATGCTTGGAAAATAATTCTTAAACCACTTATTATATCATTACTAGCATCAATTATTGTAGCTATTATTCTAAGTAGCTATGAAAATTCTATAAGCATAATCTCATTATCAAGACTTCATCTATACCAATTATTATTTATAGTATTTGAGAAATATATAATATTTCTATTTTTCTCTATCTTAATATGCGTAATAGTTGATAAAGATTTTAGAAATATTACCAAAAGAATTATTAAACATTTATCAAGACGTATAAGTTAAAAGAGAAGTAGAGACAGTACTTGAAGTACGTGTCGAGACCTTTTATAATATATTCGGACAATATTAAAGATATCCTACCCAAATTAGACATCCTGTTAGAAAACATTGCAAAACTTACCGATCTTAACATAAGGAAGAATATAGTGTATGAAGACAATAGATGTATCATAGGTTATCTCTATGTATGTGATGGTATTGAAAAGTATCCTATACATATCAACGAGATTGAGAACAAGATAATAATTACTGAAGGATATACATATAATATAGATCTAAACTATATTACAGAAAAACTTACTCTATATAAGGATCTATCTAGAATGTTTGATCTTTTAAGAATAATTGATGGAGAGTACTCTATCCTTATATTTGATCCTTCTAGCAAAAGTTTGAAGATAATCGTTGATAGATTCTCAACTTTGCCATACTACTATACCGTAAATAGTAGAGAAAGAAGGTCACTGATAGTTAGCAGACATCCTCTTATATGTCTGGCAGATTTTAGAGACATTAAGATAAGTAAGGAATGGTTTATTGAGAGACTCGTATTTGGTTATCCATGTACATACACGTTCATATTTGAGAGGATCTTTAAGACAAAGCCTGCCTCGGTTACTACTATTCAACTAGAAAATAGATCTTGTAAAGCAGTACAGTGGTGCCAGAGGTACGATGTATTCTATAGTAACTATGACCCAGCAAAACTTGTCGCCCACCTATTTCAATCTTGTGATAATAGAATAAGATTACTAACTGCTGCTAGGCATGTGAAGAAGATATTAGTAAAATTGAGTGGCGG
>JAADCU010000115.1 GCA_013154355.1 Thermoproteota archaeon
TACAGGAGAGAGCTATACCACTCGTATATGAGGGACATAATGTTCTAATAACAGCACCAACAGGAACAGGAAAGACAGAGGCAGCATTCTTTCCAGTAATATCTAGACTGTTAGAGCTTAGAGATAGAGGTAAGCTACGTGATGGAGTATACGTCCTCTACATAACTCCAATGCGTGCATTAAATAGAGACATATATGTACGACTATGTGAGATATGTAGGAGACTTGGGTTAAGAATGAGTATAAGACATGGAGATACACCAGAAAGCGAGAGAAGGAGACAGGTTGAGACTCCTCCTCACGTACTTGTGACGACTCCTGAGACTCTTCAGATAATTCTAGTTGCTCCAAGAATGAGAGCTAGGTTGAGAACTGTTAGATTCGTAATTGTTGACGAGGTTCATGAGCTTGTGACTGATAAGAGAGGTACACAGCTTGCTGTAGGATTGGAGAGACTTGTAAGACTTTCAGGAGGTTTTCAGAGGATTGGTCTCTCAGCTACTGTTGGTAATGTTGAGGTTGCTGCAGCATTTATAGCTGGAACATCTAGAAAATGCTCGATAGTATATATTAGTGGTCATAAAGATCTGAAGATAAGAATAAGAAGACCATTACCAGATGAGAGAGATGTAGAGCTTAGCCAAGAATTGAAGCTTCATCCAGACGTCGTAGCTAGACTTAGAGCTATAGATGAGGAGACGCGTAATAGGAGAACTGTCCTGCTCTTTACAAATACTAGAGATACTGCTGAACTATTAGGAAGTAGATTATCTAAAATTGTTGATTACCCAATAGGTGTATACCATGGTTCTCTAAGTAGAGAAGAAAGGGAGAAACTAGAGGAGAAGCTTAGGAGAGGTGAGATAAAGCTTGTAATTGCTACATCAAGTCTAGAATTAGGCATAGATATAGGATCTATAGACCTAGTCATACAGTACATGAGTCCTAGACAGGTTACTAGACTAGTACAGAGAGTTGGAAGAAGTAGGCATAGACTTGGAGAAGTATCTGAAGGCGTGATAATAACGTCTGACCTAGATGACTCACTTGAGAGTCTAGTGATAGCTAAGAGAGCCGTAGAAGGCCAGCTCGAGAGGGACCTCGAGTATCATGAGCTTGCGTTAGATGTTCTTGCACATCAGATAGTTGGTATTGTTCTAGAATCATCGATAGAGGGTAAGGATGTCACGATAGATGAGATATATAGTATTGTTAGGAGTGCTCACCCATATAGAGAACTATCATTTAGAGATCTTGAGAAGGTTCTGAAGTTTCTCGAGGAGAGAGGACTAGTCAAGATTGAGGATAGGCATGTTCGTCCTAGGAGAGGCTCATACATGTATTATATGGAGAACACGTCTACAATACCTGACGAGGCTAGGTATGCTGCAGTAGATGTAGTATCTCGTAGAAAGGTTGGTGAGCTTGATGCAGAGTTTGTATCAACCATAGAGATTGGTACACATATAGTTCTTGGTGGAAGAGTATGGAAGATAGCTAACGTTGACACAAGTAACAAGATTGTTCATCTAGAACCTGTATCAGATATACATGGAGCAATACCAGCATGGCTTGGAGAAGAGATACCTGTACCATACGAGGTTGCTCAGGAGGTAGTTAACTTACGTTCACTCTTAGCGAAGAATAGGAATCATATAAAGAACATCTTGAATAACTATGTTAATGATGGTAGGCTAGAGATTCATGAAGACTTTATGAAGTATATTACTGATCAATGTGTTAAGATAGGTGAGTTCGATATTCCTTTACCAGATAGCGAGAACATAGTTATAGAATGTACCGAGAAGATCGCTGTAATACATGTTGGTCTAGGGAGTAAGGGAAACGAGGCGTTAGGACTCTACCTTACTCGTTATCTAAGTAAGAACTATCTACTCAACGTCGCGTATAGGTCAGATCCTTACCGAGTAATACTTACCTTTTCACGAACATTCAATCCTGATCTCATAGTGAACGCGCTGAGAGAGGAGTCGTCTATAGTATATTCAACGCTCATAGATGCTGTAAAGAACAGTAGGCTCTTCAGATATAGGCTTGTACATGTTGCTAGAAGGTTCGGTGTCGTACCTAGAGAGAAGGTTACTGAGGTCAATCCTGCTAAGCTTGCTGAAGCTCTGAAAGATACTGTTGTTGAGGAGGAGACTATTAGAGAGATACTTGTAGATAAGGTTGATCTAAAACGTCTACTGGATCTCGTAGATGATGTGAGGAATGGAAAGATCAGGGTAACAGTGGTTAGGAGAGGAGAGCTTTCTCCTCTTGCAGTATCTGAAGAAGCTCTATATAGTAGACTTGAGTTCACAGTATCTTCTCTACCGAGATCTCTCATAGTTGAGCTTGTGAAGAAGAGACTTGAAGAACGTGAGCTCGTGCTAATATGTCTGAGATGTGGTTGGACTTTTAGAGGTAAGTTGAAGTATGTTCCTGATGATGTTAGATGTCCTAGATGTGAGATGCGTGTCATAACTGTACTGAAGCATAGAGATGAAGATCCTGAAAGGGTGCTGAAGATTCTTGAAAAGGTATGGAACAAGCTTCCACTATCGAAGGAAGAAGAGAAACTGTTGAAGGAGTTGAGAGAACGTGCTGCACTTGTGCTTCAGTATGGTAAGAAGGCTCTATACGCGCTTGCTGGTCATGGTATTGGTGCATCTACTGCTATAAGGAAGATTCTCTCTAAGGCTAAGTCTGATGAAGAGTTATTCATGTTGATTATTGAGGCTGAGAAAGAATATGCGAGAACTAGAAGATTCTGGGGTTGAAGATAGGATAGAGTTTGTATGATATGACTCTACTGTTCCAGGTGCTTTCACGATCTTACTGAAGTATTACTCTAGCTATTCCAGGCATCTGTCTAAGCTCACTTATCAGGTCTGGTGGTACTCTACCATCAACCACGATTATCAGTTTTGGCTCTTCTGAGGCCTCTGGATCCTCTGCAAATAGCTGTCTTATGCTTAGTCCCTTCTTAGATATTCTCAACGTTATCTCGGATACTATTCCAGGCTTCTTAGCATCTTCTGGTACTATGACTATGGTATCCATGTTCAGGTATCTAGCTACCTCTGATAGTAGACATACCTGTCTAAGGTTCTCAAATATCTTTCTTAGCTCCTCGTTTGCAAGTATCATCTCAACTGTCTCTCTAACAACTCTCCTGTCTACGCCTACCTCCTTAGCTATCTGTGTATGAGGTATCTCTATGTTACCGCTTACTACTCTATAAGGCTCCTTTACTTGGAATCCTCTCTCGAACAGAAGTCTGGCTACTCTTGCTCGAGCTGGGTAGTTTATGAAGTATTTTGCTATTCTACTCCACATATGACATAACTGTGTACTACTGCTCTTATAAGCATAGTGCGGATTATCTTGATGGGTTATCAAGCGAACGATTTAAA
>JAADCU010000064.1 GCA_013154355.1 Thermoproteota archaeon
TTATTGGTATGCCTATGGTGTTTGCTAGTATAGTTATCTTAGCTGCAGCATCAATACCTTCAAGATCTAGTGCTGGATTAGCCTCCATTACACCTATCCTTCTCGCCTCATCTATGGCCTGGCTTAGAGATAATCCATCATAGAAGACTCTTGAGAGGATGTAGTTTGTTGTTGCATTAACTATACCCTCAATCTTCACGATCTTGTGAGCTGCTAAGTGACGTAGAATATCTATAACAGGGACTCCTCCAAACACTGTCGCTCTATAACCTAAGACTGCTCCTCTAGAACGAGCTAGAGATGTCAAATATGTGAACTTCAGGACGAGAGGAGCCTTATTAGCAGTAACAACACTTATACCTCTCTTTAATGCAGCTGTAATATATGACAGACCTGGTTCTCCATTCTCATAGTTAGCTGGAGTAACATCAACGAGAAAGTCCGGAACAGTCTCATCGAGAACATCTACAATATCATGTCTGACCTCTCCGATACAGGATCTCGCTAGTCCTCCTCTAGGAACTTGAAGCATCTTCTCGAGATCACTATTTGAGAAGCCTTCTGGATTTATCACGAACCCGCTTGAATCTGCAACAGCAACAACAGTGATACCGAGGCCATACCTCTCTCTTATCATAGAATCTTTCTCAAGTATGAGCTTGACGAAGCTTCTACCAACGTTTCCGAAGCCGGCAAGTGCTACTCTACATGGTCTTGTTGGCACGTTTGTTAGGTGAGGAGAAATTAAATAAGTATTATTGGGTCGGTTCTCGTTTCTTGTTTTGTGGCGGGCCCGCCGGGATTTGAACCCGGGACCTACGGGTCTCTCCTCCCTGTTGCGGGATTAAGAGCCCGCCGCTCTATCCAGGCTGAGCTACGGGCCCTCTCGCGATCGTTCTCTCTAGTAGTCGAGTGGTTTTATAAACCTTACTCTCTGTAACTATGTTACAGTCGGGTTAATAAGTGTTCTAGAGATGTTACAGGACTGTGGCTGGTGAGCTGATAGCGCTTCTAAACCAGCTTGCTGGGCTCCTATTCTTTCTATTCCTAATACTGCTGTTTCTAGAGCCAACAATGAGGTTCAGAGCACTACAGCTTGCTAGACTGAGAATTCTTCAAGAGATGGAGATGAGGTATGGTTGGAGAGTCATAACTCTCATACATAGAGAAGAGTGCATAAGATTCTTCGGTATACCAATATACAGGTACATAGACATAGAGGACTCAGAGGCAATAATAAGAGCGATAAGAAGTACACCACCTGAGAAACCTATAGCTCTCATCCTACATACACCAGGCGGTCTTGTTCTTGCAGCAATGCAGATAGCAATGGCATTAAAGAGACATCCAGGTAAGAAGATAGTCATAGTACCACACTATGCGATGAGTGGAGGTACACTGATAGCACTTGCAGCAGACGAGATAAAGATGGACCCAAACGCAGTACTTGGTCCACTAGACCCACAGCTAGCATTTAAGGGCCAGATGGTTCCAGCACCAAGCATAATAAAGGTTGCAAAAATAAAAGGTGATCAAGCAAGCGACGAGACTCTAATAATGGCTGATGTTGCTCAGAAAGCTCTAAGAGAGGTACAGGAATTCATAGTATATCTACTAGAGGATAAGGTAGGTAAAGCAAGAGCAGAGTTCATAGCAAGATTATTAACAGAAGGAAACTGGACTCACGACTATCCGATAACTTTTGAGAAAGCTAGAGAACTAGGACTACCAGTAACAGATGATGTACCACCAGAAGTATATAGACTGATGGAGCTGTATCCACAGGCAGGAATGAATAGACCAGGTGTAGAGTACATACCTTACCCTGTAATTCCTCAGAGAAGAAGAGGTCAAGAGGTAAGACAGCAGTAAACTCTAGCTTCTCTCTTCAATAATCTTCTCAATACTTTCAGCTTCTCTTCTCAGCTTCTCAACGATTTCCTCAGATGTCTTCCATAGTCCTCTCACATGTGCTTCATAGAGCTTCTCAAGAATCTTCCTATAAGCATATATGTTATTATTTAGAAACTTTTCACGAACATCTCTATTCTCTACATATGTCTCAAATATCTTATCGAACACCCAGTCAGGAACTTCTCCACTTGTTGCTGCAAGACCTAGCACATATTCCACTCTATTAGCTATCTCTCTACAGCCATCGTATCCATGTTTCAACATTGATTCTATCCATCTAGGATTCAGTAGACGCGTACGTGCTGAGTCCTCTATAGCTTCTCTAATATCTTTAATTGTCAGTTTCTCAAGTGTCGTATCTATCCAGTACGTATCCACTCTGGATCCTTTCAATTCTTCGACGCTCATCTTTAATCCTCCTAGAAACTCATAATAGTGGTCTAGATCTGTAATATCATACTCGTGCGCATATCTTACCTGTGATATAATATCTGTTCTTGATAACAAATGTTTAAACAAGTCTTCAATCCTGCTAGATCTGCCCTGGTCATCGTATGCATGAGACATGTCCTCCATGTATAGTCTATGAAGATCTTTTCTATCTCTCCAGTTTCCTGTCTCTATAGCGTCGACTATTCTGGTGTTATATGCTCCCTCCTTAGGACCAAAGACTCTTAGAAGAGCCTTCTCTCCCAGCTCGTTTATCTTCTCTAAATAATGTTTTCTTACAAAATTCTTATCAATAGGCTCGTCTAACTGTGCAACTAATGTCACTGCCCTATTAATTAACTGTATGAGATTTGGGAAAGTATCTCTAAATATTCCACATATTGTTACTAACACGTCTATTCTAGGTCTCTTCAACTCTTCTAGAGGAATAACCTCAAGATCCCACTGCCATGGACCATACTTTCTTACGAGTCTCACACCTAGCAGATGAAGTATCTGTCCTATGGTTTCTCCACGTGTTCCCACGGTCTCGAAACCCCATAGTACTACAGCAACGGTCTCTGGATATTTGCCATGCTTATCATAGTATGTTTTTATTAGTTGATCAGCAATTTTTATTCCTCTGAGGTAGGCTGCTTTACTAGGTATTAGACGTGGATCAAATGCGTAACCATGTGATCCTGTTGGGAATATCTCAGGACTTCTTATGGGATCGCCAGCAACTCTTGGAGTAATATACTCCCCGTTGAGAGCTCTCATAAGGCTTTCAATTTCATCGCTCATCCTGATCCTATTATAGATATCGTATAGATACTCTAACACCTCTCTAAAGACTCCTCTAACGTTCTTAGGAACCTTAGATAGAGCCTTCTCAACACCATCTATCACTAATGTTCTTATGATCTCTCTACACATGTTCTCGACATCGTTATATATCTCTGACAATCTTCTACCATTAACACTCTTATGAGGATTCTCTAGAACATCATCATAGTTAATACCGTAAAGATTCTCAAATATTACACGATAGAGTGACGGTACCTCTCTATCATATCTAGAAACGAGCAGAAGATACTCAACTACGTCATCTACGGTCCAGGTTTCTCCAAGAACATGTAATCCTTTAGGAATTATACTTCTCTTAAGCTTAAAAAGCTTATCGTGAAGCTCATCTACATCTTTAAAATCTATGTTAAGTCTTTCACACTTCTCACGAATAAGCTTCATAATAGTTTCACAGCGAGCTGGATCCTGTGTTCGAGCCTCCTCATACTCATGTAGAAGCTCTTCAAGCTCTGAGTACTCACCATATAGTTCAGATATGGTGAATGGAGGAGTCATATGAGTAATAGTATATGCATATCCTCTCCTCTTAGCAATAGTCATCTCTGAAGGATTAGTAACATGATAAACATATATGTGAGGAACATCTCCTATAAGAACGTCAGGAAAACAGCTTGATGATAATCCTACTTCCTTACCTGGCATGAACTCTAGCGTGCCATGAGTACCAAGATGAACTACTACATCAGCCTTGAATACGTGCCTAATGTAGAGATAGAAGAGCAGATACTGCCAATGTGGTGGAAGATCTTTAGAATGATACACCTTATCCGGATCCTCATGCACTCCTCTACTAGGTTGAACGCCTATAAATACGTTACCTAGAACCATGCCCGGAATAAGAACATATCCTCCCTCTACATTTATGTAGAACTTCTCAAGAGGACCCCAAACATCTTCAATCTTCTTAATAACATCTTTCGGAACATTCTCCTCTATTAACCTCCTAGCCTCTTCAATACTCAATCTTATACACTCTCTCTTAGAAATACTTTCAGGAGAATTTAAACGACCTTCCTCAACAATCTTCTTCACAAGATCATCCTTAGACAATACATCAGTAATGTAACCTCTCTCTTTAAGATTCTTCAATATTCTCTCTAAGCTTCCAAAAACATCTAGATATGATGCACTTCCAACATTATCCTCTCCAGGAGGATAATTATATACTACTATTGCTATCTTTTTATTTGAATTTTCTATTTTTCTAAGTCTCACCCATCTTTCTACTCTCCTAACCTTTCTCTCAACTCTATCCTCAATAACTATTATACTTTTTCTATCATCATCACTTAATCCAGCAGAAGGTATAGGTTCTATAGCTCCATCAATCTCTGGAAGAGCAACACCAGTAATAACCTCTATTGGAGCAATTCCTCTAGGATCTCTTATCCATTTTGATACTTCTCTCATATACATTATTAGACCATTTATGAGCAATACGTTTCTACTAGACAAGAGATTCCAAGTTGGCTCAGAAGGACCACCATACGGGCCACCGTTAATTCGAAACCATTGAAGATTTATTAATATGTCAGGAGATCTAATATTAAATACTTCTCTAAGAAACTCTACCTGTCTTGTTAAGTCAAAAGAACCTCCTCCAACAAGTATTATAGGTATGAGACCAATATTTTTAAAATATTCATACAATTTCTCAGCAACAGGTCTACATTGCTCAAAATGCATACCTGAAAACGTTAATATAGCTATCATTGGTGTATTCTTATCAATTTTCTCTAAAATCTTTGAGTAATCTCTAATAAAACTTCTATTCTCAGGAACATATATTGTAAACGATGGATACTCATCTATAGGATCGTCGTAACGTATTTCTCTAATATTCAAATATTCTCTCAATATCATTTTTATAAGATTTTTCAAGTTTCTTTCAGTACCATAGGTCCAGTATTTGACAGCTTTCACATAGTTATTAAAATCTTTTAATGAGCCTAGTGGAATAATCTTGCTAATCTTTTCAAGCATTGTTAATATTTTTTCTACGCTTGATATATCTATGAAATCTGTATCAAAGTCTTGTTCTTTCATTCTTTTTATAATATCTTCTCCTCTTAATTTTCCTAATTTGAGAAATCTTAGAAGATAGTTGCTACCTACAACTAGTGGAATTACTATTCTACTCTTCTCAAGTATCTTAGGTTCTATCTCTTTAATAAATCTGCTTGATGGTGTTCTAACATCTATTAGAACTATATCTGAGTTATCTAGGTCTTCTATTAATTTTCTAATTTTTTCTTCATCTTCATCTAGCTCATGTGTATAGTATATTTTCAATTCTATTTCTAGGTTATGTTCTCTCTTTATTTTCTCTACAGAATCTATTAGAGGTCCTAGGCTCGTTCTTGTTGATATTACTAATATCTTAATCATGTAATACTTAACTTCTTAAGCTAGCTTATGACTGTTTCTGTTGTAATATTCTCTGATAGATCCATACGTTATCTTTGCCAAGTCTTGCTATGTATTGAGAGTTTGTAGGAACTTTACACTTCTTGAACGTTTCTATTACTTTTTTAACGTTTGGATAGTCTTCTAGTTCTGGTTCTACATAGAGTACTGCGATCACGTCCTCGGATCTAGTATATATGTTTATGTTTTCTCTAGTTATGACTGTCATATATATGTTTATGCAGCAATCTCTAATCTGTGATATACATGCTGCAATATGTTTAGGAGTCACATTTTTCTCATATATGTAGTCTCCGAGTAGTTCTATAGTCTTCTCTAGAGTATACTCTCCCTCACTATCATATATGTTTGCTAGAAGTTCTGTGAGAGCTGTATCTGGCCTTGGTTCAGGTATTTCTATTCCTTTCTCAAGCATGATTCCATATATCATGTGATATGTTATCAATCCCTTGTATGTCAAGCATAGTGTGCAGTCGATACAGGGTCTATAAGTCATGTAGGAGTCTGATATAACAATCATGAAGTCTCCATGATATTTCTCAAGCATTTTCAGAACATTAATAGCCTTCTCTTTCACGTCTATGCTCGATCTTACATATGTTAACTCTTCTACAAACTTCTCACTTAAAACACCAATTAGTGCGCTCCCACTCGTTAATGGTATGTCTTTAACTATGTCTAGTAGTCTAGTACTATTACCTGATCTTGCACATAGTATCATCTATATCCCTAGCTCTCTCGCTAGCTCTTCTAATAATAATGTTGATCCATATCGAGCCCATATAGAGCAGGTTCCCTCGCTAGAAACCATGCAGGGGCCTAATGGTCTAGATGGTGTACAAGACTTGAGAAAGTGTGGACAATCTACTGGCTTTGCTAGACCAAGCATTATCTCACCACATTTACATCCTCCTGGAACATCTTTTGTCCATGTTTTCTCATCTAGGTCTCTTATATTCAACTCTTTGAATACGTCCCATCTTGAGTAAGCATCTCTAAGATATAGTCCACTTCTAGGTATCTTACCAATACCTCTCCAGTAGGAGTCAACAGTCTCGAAGATCTCGTTCATTATCTTCTTAGCGTAGGTGTTTCCTGACCATGTTACAGCTCTAGTATATTCTATACATACCTTAATATCGCCTATCAGAAGTTGTCTAAGTATCTCACATATTGATAATAGTAGATCTACAGGTTCAAAGCCTGATACAACTACAGGAATCCCATACTTCTCAGCTAGAAAACTCCAAGCTTCACCACCAATTATTGTTGATACATGTCCAGGAGCTATTACTCCAAAAAGAGGCTCACTTCCAAACTCCTCACTAAGCCTTCTCTTGCATACGTTTAACGTGTACTCAGCTGCTGGAGGTGTCAATCTTACGACGCTTAGAAAATACATGTTGCTAGGAACTTTCCCAGCCTTGAACATTTGCGCATATGCTGGTGCTATAGTCTCAAATCCTATACCTAGAAATATGCTTCTCTTAGGCTCTCTACGAGCATGTTCTACAGCTTCTAGAAAACTGTAGACGACTACTATATCTGCTCCTCTAGCCTTAGCTTCTTCTAGACTCCTACATCCATCTACTGGCTTGACTACGGGCACCTTGAACGTGTCACCATACGTATATATTCTATATCCTTCAAACCCCAGCTTTATACATTGCTCAATATAGTATGAAGGAGTTATACAGACAGGACATCCAGGTCCAGCTACTAGCTCAATCTCTCTAGGAACAATGCTCCTGATACCGTAGTACACCGTAGTCCACTCATGAGTACCACAGAAGTTCATTATTCTTATCTTAACATCTCTACCATACTTACGTCGAAGCTTGTTAAGTAGCTTATGAGAGAGATCTCTTATCCTGGATATTAGGCTGGTATTGTTCCTATATAGTTCCTCTATTTTTCTCAGTCTCTCTTGTATGTTTGAGGTCACGCTCCTCTGATAGTCTTCTCTACTTGTTCATAAATCATGTACTTTATCTCTCTGATAGCTTGAGCAATTAGTTCAGGACTTATCTTACCTAGTGGCGTCTCTGTCTCAAGTATTCTCTTAGGTACTTCAACTTTCTCTGGATCGAATCCTTCTCTCAGCTTTACTATCCATTTCTCAAGCCATATTCTTCTACCTATCTCTCTCAGTTTCTGAGGATCTATGTCTATTCCTATGGACTTGAGTGCCTTACATACTACATCGTCCTTATATATTCCTCTACCGAACAAGCATAGGACCATGCTGTTCAGTACTTGTCTCCAGGATTCCTCCTCTACTACATACTTAGCGATCTCGTGAGCTGTTACCTCTTTCTTACCTTCTTTTGCAAGCTTCTCATCGTAGGAGTATCCTGCTGAGTCTAGGTGACTATGTCTGAATCCTACTATTAGGCTGACCCAGTATGTTGGTCCTGTATGATATCCTGCTGGTTCAACTCCTGCTATATGTACTGCAAAGTCTTTTCCAGCTGGGTACTTCTCTGCTAGTGCTTTCACTCCCATTGCTGCTGTCTTATAGAACTCGTTTGGCTGGTAAACTATGTACTCCACCATCTTTATATATGTTGCCCAGTCTCCCCATCTTGGCTCTACTATGGTCTCGTTCTTCGTGATGACGCCCTTCTCATATGCCTCAGTTATCCATGCTAGAACTACTCCAGTACTTATAGCATCTAGACCATACTCCTCTACAGCTCTTATGAGCTTGAGCATTCCTTCTGGATCTCCTATTCCTAGATTGCTTCCTAGAGCATATATTAGCTCGTAGTCATATGATATGAAGGTAGTCTTGTAGAAGTATGGCTCGCCGGTTGGTTCTCTGAGAGCCGCTAGATGTATACATGCTACAGGACAACCAGAACATGCTAGTCTACGACCAAGCATCTTCTCAGCAAGATATTCACCACTTATCTTCTCTGCTTCCTCGAATCTTCCCGATGAGAAGTTTCTTGTTGGTAATGCTCCAAGCTTGTTTAGTACTAGAACGTTCTGTGGAGTACCTAGATCATGATACTTCTTCAACGCTGGTGACTGTGTAGCCATCTCGTAGATCTCCTTGTAGGTCTTCATGTACTCTGCAAGATACTTACGATCAAGCTTGAAGCTTCCCCTACCTATGAAGACTATGGCCTTCAGCTTCTTTGACCCAAATACGGCTCCAAGACCCATTCTTCCAAGATGTCTATAGGTGTCTACGTTCACGTTAGCATATCTGACGAGTCTCTCACCTGCTAGACCTGTCCTGATGATGCTTCTGAAACCTGAACCTGTGGTGACTTCTCTCAGCACTCTTCCTATGGTCTCTGTGGACTTCATTCCCCATAGTGATGATGCGTCACAGAACTTTACACCTCTCTCATCGATAACAAGGTATAGAGGCTTCTCGCTTGCTCCCTTGATCACTACCGCTCCATATCCTGCAAATCGTATAGCTGCCGCAAGCCTACCACCAGCATGACTTTCAGCGACATAGCCGTTTAATGGAGACTTGAACACTGTTATGGTCTTTGAGGCCATTGGAAATATTACTGATAGTGGACCGATGGCGAAGATTATTGGGTTATCAGGGCTTAGAGGATCCATTCCTGGAGTGGTCTCCTCCTTATATAGCTGGATTGCTACTCCTATTCCTCCAAACCATTTCTCGAACAGGTCCTTCCTGTCCTCGACATGAAATCTCTTTCTTGTTAAGTCCACGTAGAGTACCTTGCTTGGTAACCAGGGGAGCGACAAGGTCTCTCCAAGCTCGTTCTTCTAACTATCTGAAATATTAATCTAACCACTATATGCAACAGGTTCAGCTTTCTCATCATCTCGTTCTATTCTTCTTCTCTAGGACCTCTACCTTAGCACTGATCTTGCTGAGCTGTGATTTCAATAATTCAAGTTCTACAGATATGTTGTCTATCAATTTCTCCAGCTCATATATCTTCTCCAGGTTCTCTCCGGTCTGAGACTGAGCATTCTCACTGCTTCTCATCAATATCATGTATATCTTCTCTATCAGCTCGTCATAGGTCATAGCTCCCAGATAAATCTTCAACTTCTGCAGTTTCTCCCAGGTCTCTCTTCTTAGAGTTATGGACACGTATCCTCTCCTAGGCATCTATGAGCTATATCTCTACACTTGTTAAAACCTTATAAGTCAGCTCTACCCATCTCTCTATATCATCAATATTGCACATCTCTACACATGTATGACTATACTTACATAGTACACATATAGGTAAGGTAGGAACATTGAGCTCTTGAAGCTCTAGAGCATCAGTAGTTCCTCCAGCAGAAGCTACCTGTATAGGAATGTTTTCTCTCTCAGCTATCTTAAGAACCTTCCTCAGAAGAGTCATAGAACATATGAACTCGTTATCTAGAATCCTCAGCACAGGACCATTTCCTAGCTTTGCATCACCAGTAATCACAGGGTTACAACATGACATGGTATCGAGAACTATGACAATATTTGGAGAATATAGTCGAGATAGCGCTTTAGCTCCTCTAAGACCAATCTCCTCCTGAACAGTCCATGCTAGAACTATCTTACGATCCTTAGGAGGATCTTGTACAAGCTTCTCAACGACCTTAATCAACGTGTAGCATCCAGCTCTATCATCTAGACCACGACCAACAACAATCTTGCCATTGGCTAGGACTTCGAATCTCTTCTCAAGACATACAGGACAAGGAGTCCTCAAGCCTAGAGACTCTACATCACTTCTAGACTCTAATCCAACATCTATGTATAGTTCATACCATGGAACAGTCTGAGAATCTCTCCTCAACTGTAGATGAGGAGGCTGTACACATATTACACCTCTTGTAACTAGCTCACCACTATCTCTATCATAGATCTCTACCATCTGATTAATAAGTACTCTATCATCTATTCCTCCGACCTTTCTGAACCTTATCTTACCATCCTGTTCAATATATGTGGCAAGTAATCCGACCTCATCCATGTGTGCACATGCTAGACAGATAGCTGATCCAAAACCTATCTCAACAATAATGTTGCCCATCGCATCAACTCGAGGTTCAACACCTAACCTCTTAAGCTCGCTAATGATCACGTTCCGGACCGGATCCTCGAATCCAGATACACCTCGCGCAGTGACTACTCTCTTAAATAGATCTAAATCTATCACGATAAGTAGAAGATCTGGAGAATATTAAAGCATGATGAGAGGCGCAGTCGCTGAGTACTGATGAAACGACAGAGTACTGAATACAAAATTTATTGGGAACATGGAGAAATATTATACTCATGAGAACTCGCCTCATACCTATCATAGTCATCCCTATTGTGGTCATTATCGCAGTAATTATCGGAATACTCCTCACTAAGTATCATACGGTAGCTCAACATCATAATGCTAGACCACTGTTAGAAGTTCTTGATAAGTATTTTAAAAATAACACCACGTTACTTATACATCACGGATACACTAGTATAAAGATCATCATAAGTGCTTTAGGAAGAGAAGAAGTCGATGAACAAAAGATAGTACTAGATAACGTATCGATAGGGCATGCATCATCTAGAAAAATGAAGATCTACTTCATAAGAGGTAATCACATGATCGTCACCTATCTCTCATCATCTCTATCAACAACAGTTCTTGATCTAAGAAACTTCACATATGTATTATACATTAATAGAAACTTGAGGAAAGCCTATGAATGTTTTAAAGGAATAATGATACTTAAAGTAGGAACGTCAAGATATGAGATAGATACTAAGGGTATATGCTTCATATATAACTTCACTGGAACTCCATACGATATATCACACCTATATTATGAGAATCTTATGAACATTCTCAGACAGACAGACTGTAAAGTAGCAAGTAGCAACGCTACCTGTACGTTGAGAGGAAGTATAGACTATGTTCAACTTCTCTATAGAGAGCTCAACATGTTGAAGAAGATAGTTCCTAAGTACAACGTGAACATAGGTAGTATAAAACAGCAGCTCAATAAGTTAAACAAGCCCTGCAACATATATCTTAAAGCTAGCATATCTTCTTCAGAACTAGTTACCAACGAGCAGGTTGTATGTAAGTTCAGTAAAACAAGCTTCGAGATACTCTCCTATAGTAGATATCTCAACATGAAGACCACGAGTGTAGATACTGTAAGTCTCTTACACGATGTTGAGTATTCTAGAAAGGTTGTTCTCGGGGTAGGTCTCAGAAATAGTACTAGACTCATGCATCTATTCTTCGGAGTAGCATCTCTTAGAAATGTTCCAGAGCCGCTTGCCTTTGTGCAGGTATTGAACATGCCCGTAGGAATTATTCTAGTGCTCGCGATACTTCACATGTACTAGCGACAAATATTGCAGTACTAGTTAAGCATACGAATTAACGATAAAAACCCTCGAATCGTATATACAATCAGAGGTGATGTCACGTGAGAGATTATAAATTTGAAGGTAGGAGACATACAGAGGAGGGAGCCGAGGACCTGAGCCGGGAGATAGCTCATGCACTAAGCCGCATGAAGAAGCATAAAGCTAATGGTACTACTGTGGAGGAGGTGGTGTCAGCTATAAGAGAGGTTGAGAACATGTTGAGGACGTTTGAGACTGATGAGAGGTCTATAATAGCAGAGCTATCTAAGCTGAGCATAGATGAGTTGAGGAAGAGGAGAGATCTACTTATAACACAGACAAGGTACTTGTTGAGAGATCTCTATGCTTTATCTAGTAAAATCTCTAGAAATATCAAGATCATAAGGGTGCTTAATAAGATTCTTGAGAAGAAGATTCTTGAAAAGCAGTCTTCTGGCAAGTTCTAGGATACTATGAAGTCTATGTAGACATCTTCTGGAGTAGGTAAGAATAGTTCAGCTATCCTATGTATTAGGTCGTCTCTATCGGTCTTTATGCTATATAGGTAGATTTCTAGGAATACTTCTGGCAGGTCCTTCTCTATTTCTGCAAACTTAAGTCTCCTGTAGTTGATGTTGTAGACTGGGTATCCTTTCTCTCTTTTTAGATACTCTATGTCCTCGTAGATCTCCTTCTTTATGTAGTCCATCATTGAGGTCTTTATCTTGTTTAGTATTATCTTTATGTTTGGTCTTCTTTCTAGAAACTTCTCTAATGCCTCGCACTGTTTTCTAAGGTATGCTACATGCTCTTTAACTGGTTCTACTACGAACACTATATCATCAACGAATCTTAGAACATTTGCTATAGCTTCATATAGTCTCAATGATGGTAAGTCAACTATGACGAAGATGTTTCTCTGTTTCAATGCTTGAAATACGTCATTCAACATTGAGAAGTCTGCAAGCTGTTTCAACTCTTCTGGTGTTGCATATCCTGCTGGTATTATTATGAAGGGTTTTCTATCTATCTGGTATAGTATCTTTCTTATATCGCATTTACCTAGCAGGTAGTCGAGTAGACCATATTTTCCAGGTTCGTTATGTGTCGATTTTATTAGATCTCTATATGCGACATTTTTAGATAGTTCTTGTAGTATTATTCCTATCTGATTCATATCTATGCTTAGATCTACTAGGACCACCTTGTACGGTATGTCAGGATTCTCTACTAGGAGGATCGATGTAAATATGCTCAACGTCGTCTTTCCTGTTCCTCCCTTCTCTCCACTATAGAACGCTACTATCTTTGCGCTCATGTTCCTACCTCTCCAAGTCTTGAGACAGGTTTATAATATCCCTCCGCTGGATTTCTTCAGAAATGACACGTGTTCTACGGAGAATATATGATTCAAGGACGAGATACAGCTTCAGAACTATCTTTGGAAATTCCATAACTGTCAGAGTAAGTGATGGCATGTACATAATTGAAGAGGAGGAAGAGGAGAGAGTACCAGAACGAATGTACGAGAAGTATCTCACGCAGGAGCTTAAGCCAAGTATGCTTGTAACTGAGCTATTATCTAGAGATGATCTCACAAGTGCTCAGAAGTATTACATATTTAAGAAGCTTACGTTCGGTATATTCACAGCTCCAATACTTGATCCAGAGGTGAAGAACGTGAACATAAACGATAGATGCTGCATGGTTACTCACAATGTTGGTGATCTCATATATGCTGTGAAGTACACGCCATCAGAGGTCGAGAAGGTAAGGTTCTCTCTTGAGAAGGAGCTAGAGAAGACATGTTCTCTAACGAATCCCATACTTGAAGGATCGGTAGCGTTCATAGACTTCGTAATGCGTATCAGTGTGACAGCTAGAGGACTAGGTGTTGCACCGATGACTCAGATAAGTATACGTAAGCACTCTAAATCATATTACACGCTAGTAGATCAGATAAAATCAAAATTCATAAACAGCACATTAGCTGCATTATTAGCAACAAACTGGGCTTTTCCAATAAGCTCATCAGTAGTCGTGTGTGGACCAATGGGTAGTCGTAAGACATCTCTCCTAGGCTGTCTAATACAGTTTGTTGAGCCTAACTGCATAGTCGGCATATTACAGGACGATCCTGAGCTAGACATACGTGAATTACCTGGAATGTACATAGAGTGGCATTGTGCTAGAAAGACCTTATCACAGGAAGGTGTCAAAGAGATACAGCTAGTAGATCTAATACGTGCAGCATTAAGAAAGAACTATAGAAAGATAATAATATCAGAGGTACGTAGTCCAGATGAGATATACGCCTATATACAGCTTCTAAAAGTCACATATGGAGCAGGAACAACAATACATGCACTGAGCATAGATACATTACAGAAACGTCTACTCTCAGCAAAGAGCGGCGTGATAACAGTAGACAAGTATGATCTAGAACCAATAAAACTAGCAGTAATATGTGGATTCGCACAGAGAAGACCAAAAGTCCTCCAGATAGCTCATGTAGACTTCGTAAACGAGACCTATAGTACAATAGCGAAGTTTGTAGAGACTGACTGGATGGTTGATGAAGAGAAGATCGGTAAATACCTTGAAGAGCTAGCAGAGATAAATAACATACCTAGATCAGAGACTAAGACAGTGTTTGAAGACCTAAGAAGATTCCTAGAACTTATGAGTGATGTAGAGATCGAGCTTGATGCATACATGTTTAGAAAATATGTACTAGACCTATACAAGTATGGTATAGACTACGTCAAGAGCGAGCTAATTAAACTTATGAGTGATATAACAGTAGTAACAATGTAATGTGGAACCTCTATATAGAGGTAATAGCAGTACTCACAATAATTACCATAGTAATAACACTACTCGCGGTATATGTAATAAGTAACATACATGTAATACAGCTATGCCAAGCTACAAATATGAGCATATCATATAAGCTAGGAGAACTAACAGTATTAACAGAACCAGAGTATATTGCAGTAACATTATACAACATATGCTATGCCAAGAACAATGCAGGATATTTTCTTAAGTATACTCGCACAATCATAATTACACCAACAATATTGAAAGTAACTACAGAAAGCTGTACATTAGTCTTCATAGCACCAGGAAATATCACAGTATACTCAAACCCAGAATGTAGTGGAACTCTCATAAAACAGTACAAGATCTATGTAACACCTTGTGGAATATTTACTTCAAAAAATAAGAACATATGCAATCCCTGGGCACTAGTCACAATAAATATAATCTCCACAGAGAATGGAATATGTACACGCGCAAGAATAATAGAAAGTTCACTAGTATTAGCTAGAAAGTGGTGTCCAGGTGTCACTAGAATGTACATATGGTCTGGAGGACTTATTAAAGGAGTAACAAGATAATAAACAATGTATACAATAGTAGATATAGCATTTGCAGCAATGATACTAGCAGTAGGAATAATATTGATAGCATACCTCATAATAGGAGGAACAACAATAAACATAAACATAGCAAAAGGAATCAAAAACTGCATATATACACAGATAGGAAACAACATAATACCAACACTACTAGAAGAAAAAGAGTATACACAACTAGAAAGGATAGTTCAAAGCTGTGGAGCAAGCAGCATAATAATAGAAAATAGTCAAGGAG
>JAADCU010000046.1 GCA_013154355.1 Thermoproteota archaeon
GCCGAGCCAGGCCCAAGGCGCGGGACTGGAGATCCCGTCCCCGTACAGGGGGCGTGGGTTCAAATCCCACCCCCGGCGCCAAAACCTTCTACGTGTATGAGAATCTTCGGAAGAATAACTAATTAATAGTTCACTATTCCTACTGCTCTGTTTCATCAAGCTTTCTTAGTCTTGGTATTAGCATCGGAGTTTCCTTCATATATCTAACATACTCCTCGCCCCAATAACTGATCAATTCCTGTTCTTCTAACCTGATCAAGTATAACCATAGGGGAATCATCAAAAGTGCAGTGGCTATTCCCCATATACTAAGTGCTACAATTGCTATCGATATCTGTGCAATCATCGTGAGGAGATAGAATGGATGTCTACATAATCTATATGGTCCTCTAGTGAGTAGTTCTTTAAAATCTCTTGGTGAATCATGTCTCTTAGGATAAGATCGATGTATAGCTAATGCTAGAGCTAGCGATACGTAGAGTGTTATAGCTCCTATAGCTTTCACTATGTGAGCAAGTAGCTCATTGAGAGGTAAAGTGTCGTATGTTAAGAATGATATCATTATAATGAGAGCAGTTCCAGGTACAAACACTAATCTACGTATAACTACTGACTTAACCATAAGCAAGCACCTCATAGACTTCTATGATCGCTAATATTAGAAAACATATGATCACTATGATCAGCATAGTCTTAAGTTCCTTAATTGTGTTTTTCCATCTACATATAATGTCGCTACAGTCTATCTGTCTCATATAGGTTCTAACTATGAACGTCCAAAGAACTATATAAGTTTGAGATTCAATTATTCCATATACTAAATGTGACGTAGGACAGGACCCACTTAACCAAGAAGAAATTAGAATAGAGTCACTAGTTAAGGACATGTAAAATATTATGAAAATACCTAATATTGGACTAATAATGATTAGAGAGGCGCCTAGAAAGAATGAAGATAAATTACTTAACCATATGGTAATAATATCGTTTAACAGACTATGCGTCTTAATAAACATTATAGATTCTAGTAGATGAGAAGACTCTGAACGAGCTATAAATAATGTAGATATCGTAACTGAAATTAACCATGTAGTCTCATAGATTAAGAACCATGTTCTCAATCTTTTAATCATGGCTTACACACTTATTATATAGTCATGCTATACTTATATCTAATGTAGCTATGTTATAAATCTGCGATAATTGAAAATGAGACTCAGAATAGTGAGATACTCTCTCGAATGTTTCTACTCCACGTTCCTTAGGTTCAGATTTAGAAATTCTTCAAGATTATCATTATGTATGATCACCACGGAGAGAAAGATAGCTATCTATTGCACTAAGTTGAGAATTGTTCAACACACTCAGCTACTTGGTCATGAGCGATTGGTTTTTCCTGTTGAGAGATCCTGTTGTACTTGACTATGAGCTGTGATGTATCTAAGAGGGAGCTTGAGTTGTGGCTTCTTGCGAGGCTTGTGGATGTATGTACTCAGGCTAGCGGTGGTAGACCACCTGCCTATGTGATTTTTGACAAGGTCATCTACTGTTTAAAGATGTTTCTTGAAGATGAGAAAGTAGAGTATAACCCATTTAGAGAATATAGATTCATCCCTGCTAAAAGAGGGCCCTACCTTGTTAAGCCACCACTCTACTCTATTGTCGGAATGCTAGAAATTGAAGGTCTTGTCAAGACGGTTCTAGAGGTCAGACCATTTAAAGAAGAAATTGAGCATGAAGAGGAGATCGAACCAGATAAGTATGCAGAACTTATTAAACAATATGCTAGAAATGTTGAACTTTATAAAGAACCAATAGCATACTTCATAGTACCTATCTCTGAAAACATTAGAAAATTAGAAGAATATATTAAGAAAAATATTAATGATAGTATACTAAGACCATATTATAGAGGGCTGCACTTCGTATATAGCCATATTCGAGCAATATATAACAGGTATGGACATGTAGAGACCAAGTTCGTAGTAGAATGGTTATATAACATCTCGAAGAGGTGGCTATATAATATGGAGATAGAGGTAAGATCTTCATAAGTTTATGCTAGATAGAGCAATATCGAGGATAGTATGCAACTTTAAGGTTAATGATAACGTTTATCTAGTCACCGATAACAGATACATCTACTGGTGCAGACTCGATAAGTCTACGCTAAGTGAGATAGTACAACATCTTCTAACATTTATACATAGAGACCCAAGATTGTTTGCAATAGATCAATGTAGAAGATTCATGACGAGAGAATCAAAAAGAGAGTTCTACGCGAGCAGTGGAGATATGGTTACGATAGCTATTAATAATTATCAAGTTCTTAATTATAGAGTTAACACTTTCAGTAGGATAGAGGTCATGATTAATAGAGCATTAGATATAGATTTCTTTAAAGATCATACTCAAGTATCAAGTGTATGTAGAAATCTTGAGAATGATAACGTGCTTAGCTATAGTACATGTATTGATTTTCTAAAGACTATACCACGATTATGGTATCTCCTCAATAGAGATTACTCAAGCTCAATGATTATCATACCTTTCCATCAGTTCATACAGCATGTACTTTTTAGCGATATTATACCTACATTATTTTGCTTACTTCATGATTTTGTGAACAATATTGATAATAATCCTCGTATAGTTCTTATACCTAGACTATATGTTAATAATAGGTCTACGCGCCACATGTTTGACTATGCGCTTGCTAGTGAAGGTGGTGTAATTATTGTTGATGTAAAGTATCTTCTAGGACCTAGAGAGAACTCGTCAAACCTGGAGCGGTTTGGAAAATTGTTTGAAATATGTCTTGATAAGGTCAAGAATTTCATATGTAAGGTTGTAGAATGGTCTTTATTATATCCCTGTAGAGAGTTTGATTTTGTATTAAAAATAGTTAGTTTTAATTCAGATATCATGAACGATATTAAGAGGACATGTAGTGAGATGTTAAATAATCTTACATTACAAGTTAAAAAAGAGGCTGGATTTACTGGTATTACTAGATTAGAGGTAGTGTACTTACAGGATCTTGCTAGAAGTTTGAGAGTATATGAGAGCTAGCTATTGAGAGAGCATTCGCTTGTTAACTTACTTTAACAAGTCTTGTATTATTTTTGTTATTATTGGTGATACTTTTGTTGCAGTATATACTCCTGCCCATACGAATGCTGATATTATTAATATTTCTACTGCGTATTTTATGTTTAATGTTCCTATTATTAATGATGCTGCTATGTCTGTTAATGCTGCAAAGATCACTGCAAGTGTGATTCCATAGTTTATCGTTATGTAGAGTAGGAGTATTACTAATGGTGTTGATAATAATGTTCCAATGATTGATATGGTGTATGGATTTAGTTGATGTATTTTTGAGATTACTGCACACATTCCTGCCATTCTTGGACATACTATGAATAGTGCAAAAGCTAGTGACGTGGTTACTATATCTATGATGGTCATGAGATCTTTTTCATTCTTGAGGATTAATGTATTATGAGTCTCGTCTTTTTATGCTGTTTATAGTATATGATTGCTGTATCTAGCGAATGCTTTTAGAGATCAAGTTTTCTTCTATCTATGTGTCTTCTTTCGATGTTAAGTATTGGAGAGATATCTTGAGAGATGTTTCTATTCCTCGTGATCATCCTAGGAGAGATAGTCTTCTTACTCGTGAGAGACTTGTTGAAGGTTTTCTCGAAGGTTATGTTGTTCCTCAGGGATTGATAGCTCATGGTAGAGGTGAGGCCTTCGATTACCTCATCGGTGAGATAACTATTGAACCAGCTCTAGAAGCTATGAAAGCTGCTGTCGCTCTGCTACTTATCTCTAGACGTCCTGTGATCTCTGTTAATGGTAATGTTGCTGCTCTCGTTGCCGAACATGTCGTTGATCTTGCTCGAGAGGTTAATGCTCTCGTAGAAGTTAACCTCTTCTATAGAAGCAGGAGCAGGATTGAGAAGATACGTGAGATATTTAAGAGACATGGAATAGAAATACTTGGAGCTGACGAAGCATATGAGTGCACTCTTCCTGAACTATTTAGTGAGAGAAGAAGAGTTGACTGTAGGGGAATATATGTTGCAGATACTGTTCTAGTAGCTGTAGAGGATGGCGATAGAACTGAAGCTCTTAAGAAGATGAGTAAGAAGGTCATAGCAGTAGATCTAAATCCTCTCTCAAGAACTTCATTAGCTGCAGATATAACAATAGTTGATAATATTGTACGTGCGTTTCCTACAATGGTTAAGATAGCTAGAGAACTGAAGAACATGAGTAAAAATGATCTTGAGAAGATTGTGAAGAGCTTCGATAATAGGGCAAATATTGCTAAGGTCCTCGATCATATATGTAGTAGGTTGAGAAGTATCGCTAGCTCACTCATGTACGAATCTGAGAAGTAGTTCACCATCTCGATGCTCTATAACCTTCACGAAGCCATATCTAAACAGTTGAGCGAACTCTCCCTTACCTAGTCTAGCTAGCTCAGGTTCTGCTAGACCAATCTCTTTAATGAACTCTTTCTCCGTTAATGGAGTCTTATCAACTCGCTCAACGATTATTCTTACGTTATCTTCTGCTGGAACCCACTGTACTATGTCTAGTCTCTCTCTTCTAGCAGTATCAAGATCATAGCTTACTAATCTCGTAATTATCTTACCATCATGCTCGTTCATGTACTCTATGTTCATTAGTTCTAGTAGTCTGATCTTTCTCTTCTTTCTAAGTAGCTCAACATCGTTCTTAGATATGTAGAGTCTAACCTTACCGTTCTCAGTCTTGATCTCTATTCTTCTCTTACCTCTCTCTAGATGAGATGGATGGTAAGGAATCTCACATATTATCAACTCCTTATCAATGCCTTCGACCTCGATCATTACAGGATCTATCACTGCTAGATACCTGTTAGCTCTCTCGTCCAGGTACTTCCTGTTTATTGAATATAAGTTTGCTAAACTTATTCTCGCATCTGATGACTTTATACCAACATTAAGCATTATCTCCCATATAGCTTCTGGAAGTATACCTCTCTCACGTAGACCAGCTAACGTAGGTAGTCTAGGATCATCATATCTTAGACCTAGCTCTCTAAGCTTGGACTTGCTTAAAGTAGCTCCCTCGATGTGTAGTCTACCGAAGTGTATTGTCTCTGGCTGTCTCCAGCCTAGGTACCTGAATATGTAGGACTGCTTGATAGTATTTATTCTATGTTCCTGAGCTCTTAGAACATGCGTCACATTCATTAGATGATCATCTACTGCGACCGCGAAGTTATATGTTGGCCATACTTTAAATTTTTCTGCAGCATCCTCGCCATATTTGAGCACTAGTCTAGGATGTTTGGCATCTACTATCCTCAACGCAACCCAGTCACGTACTGAAGGATCAGGATGAGACATGTCTGTCTTTATTCTTAAAACAGCCTCTCCCTCCTTGAACTCTCCATTAAGCATCTTCTCGAAGAGTTCTAGGTTTTCTTCAACGTTTCTAGATCTACATGGACATGGCTGTTTAGAGTCTCTATATCTTCTCCACACATCTTCAGGGCATGTACATACATATGCTCCACCTATCTCTATTAGTCTTCTAGCAACATCATAGTATATTCCTTCAACTACTCTATCACTCTGAACATAGATCTCGTCAGGTCTTATACCAAGCCACTCTAAGTCATCTATTATAAACTTATAGTTTATGAGGTCCTTCTCTGAGTATCTCTCCCTTATCTGTGGATCTTCTATGAATGGTCTCTTAACTTTTGGATCAGTATCCTCAAACCTTAGAATAAACTTGCTCTTCTTACCAAGTCTCTCGTACTTGAGCTTGTAAGCATAGTTAAGTATGGCTGGTCTAGCATTTCCTAGAGTAAGAACAAAGTCAGGATTAGGTGCAAACCTCAGAACTATCATATCATAGTTCTCGTCGTTTGGTAATGGTGGTAAAGTCTCGATAGTCTTCTTTGTTTCCTCTTTCCTCTCTTCTAGAAGCTCAGGCCATCTTGACCTTACCATGCTTATCTGTTCTTCAATACTCATAGAGTTCACCTGTTGTATTACTTCTTCGACTATCTTGAGCACTTCTCTGGCATGTTTTCTCAGATCCTTTCTCTCTGCCATGATCTTCGACATTACAGCATTTTTGTCTGCTTTTCCACCATATTTTACAGCATTAGCTAGCGCATATTTTAATGCTAGCTCTCTGATCTCATCATAGTTTAATGTCATGATGATACGTTACATATGTGTAGAGATATTTAACTTTGCTATCAGGCTATTATTCATAATTGAGAAACATGAGAAATCTGTATAGTTGATTCTGCATATGTCCTGAAGTAGATGAGCATCTTGGAGAAATTGAAAGATCTTGGAACGGTTAGGCAGCAGGACAACATTATAAAAGTGTTCACTAGACCAAGCAAGATCAGAGAAGTCGTTAAGAGAGTAAGAGAACTTGGATACGATACTATTCTCACAATATCTGTAATAGACGTACCAGGTAAGGGAATATTCGTCATAAGATATGTCTTCTCTAGGAGAAGCATGGATAATAGAGGTATGAGGATCGTAGTATATGTTAAGGTTAGCAGAGATAGAGCAGAGGTTCCTACCATAAGTGACATATACATGTTCGCGGACTATCTTGAGAGAGAGTGTTCTGAGATGTATGGTGTACGTTTTGTCGGTAATGAGAGATGTAGGGGAACATTCTTTCTCGATAGGTCTCTTGAAGGAGTGTTTCCTCATAGGAAGGCATGAACTTCACTAAACTTATAGCTGTCCTACTAGTACCAGGACTTGGAGCAACATTCATATTTGCACTAGTCCTAGTATGGCTTGAGAGAAAGCTAGCAGCACTCGTACAGCATAGATATGGCCCTCTCAGAGTTAGCCCCTTTGAAGGTATCTTACAGCCAATAGCTGACTTCATAAAGCTTCTCGTATCTGAGATCATAATTCCTGAAGAGAGTCATAAGCTGCTCTTCATATCTCTACCACTGATATTTGATCTTGTAGCTCTACTAGCTGTAGCATTTATACCCGCAGCATCAACTCTCTACATAGCTAGATCAAGCATCAGCCTCATAATTATTCTATTTCTCCTAATGTTAGCAAGCACGATCATAGCCGTCATGGGATGGATAGCATCAGACAAGTTCACGTATGTTGGAGCTGTGAGAGAGGTCTTACAGTCTCTTGCTGCAGAGATACCATTAATATTATCTTTCACAAGTGTGATACTTCTAACAAGGACCCTGGATATCTACAGGATAGTACTGTACCAGAAGTCTCTACCTCTAGCTCTTCTCAATCCTCTAGCATTTATAGTATTCATAATATGTGCACTGATGGCTACAAGCAGGTTCCCGTTTGAAGTTCCTGAAGCTGAGACAGAGATCGTTTTTGGACCTTACACAGAGTATTCTGGAGCATTATTTGCATTATCGTTCCTTGGAGTATATGTTAAGATATATGTGTACAGTATGTTAGCAAGCTGCCTATTCCTAGGAGGATGGTATGGACCTTTATCAGGTCTAGGAGTGATACCTCAAGTATTCTGGACCTATCTTAAGGCTAGCATAGTAGCTATATTTATGGTTCTAACACGAGCAGCTTATCCAAGAATAAGGATAGATCAGGTACTTAGAATTGGACTAGGAACATTAACACTCATGGGAACATGTGCATGTGCTCTATCTCTCCTCTTATCATGTATAGGATTACCACACTAGTTATAAGCTCACGTTGACGTATCTAATACGTATATGGAGATAAAGTTGCTAGCCTTCGATAGCTTTGGAGTACGTTCAATGTCAACGTTTGTACAGACTAGGGATACTATAGTACATATTGATCCAGCAGTATCACTTGCACCTAAGAGGTACAATTTGCCACCTCATAAGAGAGAGGTAGAGAGATTGATAGAATGTGCTAGAGAGATAGAAAGACATGCTAGAGATGCTGAGATAATCATAGTAACGCACTATCATTATGATCATCATGATCCTGGAAAGCTGATTCCTATAGATATATACAAGAATAAGATAGTATATGTGAAGGATCCTAAAAATAAGATAAATAGAAGCCAGATGCAGAGAGCTTCTCGTTTCTTATCATTAATAAAGGATGTTGCTAAAGAGATAAAGATAGCAGAGAGACAGGAAATAAGAATCGGTAATACATGTATAAGAATATCTGACTCTGTTCCGCATGGTGTAAATGATAGACTAGGCTACGTAGTCGAGGTCTCTATATGGGATGGAGAGACAAAGCTGCTATATACGTCCGATGTTGAAGGTCCTCCATTAGAAGAGCAGACCAAGTTCATAATTGAGGAGAAGCCTGACATTCTCATACTTGATGGACCTATGACCTACATGTTAGGTTTCAGGTACAGTAAGAAAGCTCTTGAAGCAAGTATAGGAAACATTAAGAAGATAATTGACTCTGGCGTGAAGACTATAGTCATAGATCACCACTTTATGAGAGATCTAAAATATAGGGAGAGACTTGCAGATGCTTACAAGTATTCTGAGGAGAAGGGTACAAAGATGATATCTGCTGCCGAGTTCATGAATAGGCCTATAGAGATGCTTGAAGCAATGAGAGATAAGCTTTATCAGGAGGAGAATGCTCCTGGAACAATTCCTGAAAACATCAAGGAAATACTGGAGGAGTAACCCTGTAATACAGTTAGTTATCTATTTTATCAACACTTCGCATCATAGAGACCTCCGCTGAAGGGTTTATACGCTTCCGAAACAATTTTTACACATGAGTACGAGATCTCTAGAACCGGAACGTATAATGAGAGACTTCGCACGGTTCCTAGAGACACTATCGCGGGAATCGATTCACGTTAAGATAATAGTGACGTTAGCAAGAAGAGGATGTCTATCGCTGAGAGGAATAGCTAGAGAAGTAGGTATGGCTCCAAAGAACGTGAGAAAGTATCTAGAGAGACTTGAGCAGCTAGGAATAATAACATGCATAAAACCGAGCAGGAGAATGTTCCTCTATAAGCTAAGCGACGAGTACTCATGGTTACAGGATCTGCTCAGATCTACCGAGACTCCAGCTGAGACTCTCATACATACTAATTAGGTAGATACTGAGGAAGACACTATCTATGAGAGCTAGTTAACATCTTTGTAAATGCTATATAAGATTCTTCAGAGCTTAATGGAACTTGAAGTAGTATTACTATATCAACACCTGTAAGCTTCTTATAGACATACTTCACAGCTTCGTCCCTAGTATTAAAGATCTCGTATCTATCCTCTGACGGTATATATAATATCCATCGACCCTGTACTTCAGGCTTTGTTATAAGCTCCTTTAGAACTCTATCGAGAAAAGTATTCAGTATCTCCTCTATGCTTCTACGCTTCATGTGTGTACTCTCTCCAAGATCTTATCTATTAACTTTCTTGTCTCGGCTACTATACTGATCATCAAGTATGTTCTAAGATCTTTCTCCTCTACCTCTAACTTATTTAAAACATTATCTATTGTTCTTATAGTTCTCTGTCTCTCGTCTTCATTACCGTGAAGAACTCTTCTTATCGATTCCTCAAGTATGAGTGTTGTATCTGATATATTTTTATCATATAATGATTCTATAAGTCTCTGTTCAATATCTAGTTCTCTTCTATCTTTACTAGGTAGAGCTCTACATAGCATGTAGAGGGCATGATATAGGGCTGCTATATCTATTAGTCTCCTCTCTTCACCTGTAAGTATCTCAGTGTCTGATAGTACGTAGGTCTTCTCATCATGTATGAGCTGTGCAATAAGTTTTATAGCTCTCTCGTTATCTCTTAAGTCTAGTATGAGATCTATCATCTCTTCTAGTGCTCTCTCATCTCTTCTATCAGTTATTTTTCTAGAGAGCTCCCTAATTATGTGGCTCAGAGTCTCCAGATCCATGATTCATCCTATCTAGTAGTTTTATAAAGTTGTGCTCTGTAAGTATTATAAATCTCTACCTGCTAATTCTCGAAGTCGAGTGATGAGATGAGTATTAACGTAGAGGTACTCGAGACAGCATATCAGCTACTGATAGCCGATAATGTGGATATTGTGAAGCGTGATTGTGAGGTAAGGTATGGTGATAGGTGTGAAGCGGTCTTGAGTGATGCTATGAAGTTTATAGATGAAGAATGTAGAGATACTGATAGAGAGGAGTGTGTAAACATGATAATTAGATGTCATGGTGATGAGCTGGCTAGGCTAGTAATTGAAAGGGCTGGCTCTCTCTTCAACTCTCTTAGACCAATCATAAGGTACTTTAACAGGAACGCTCACGTGCCAGTACCTCAGGACGAGATATTGTGCCTAGAGAGGCTCTGTGATATTAGTCTTAGCATAGTTGACCTAGTGAGGATAGGCCTAGTAATGCACGTAGATGAAGATCATGTGCTTGTTCCTCACTATCTATCATTGTACGATGAGTGTAGTGTAGATATTGAGGAACATATAGAGAATGTGTTATCTGAACCTGCTAAAGCTGCGATACTGGAGAGCTTGATAGAGAACGTCGAGCCTATGCATGAGTTTTTTGAGAAGCTCTATGGTGTCGATCCTTCTGAACCCTCACTATATTATATAGATAAGATAGTCACGTACTGTGAACCTGTGAGTAAACCTCTGCTTCATCCCTGTATAGACATGTATGATCTTCGAAACATGTTTCATGAGTTCAAGCAGATGAGAGCTAGAAGACTTTTTAGAGTGATAGAGCCAGGTATGGGGCATGTTAAGTATAGTAAGAAGATTGGTGCTTTAGTAAGTTACATAATGATTGGTCCTGGAGAACATGGTATAATAATGTTCATGCCCTGGATTCTTCCAAGTAGAAGATTTGAAAGATTTCATGCATCTTCTGCTAGGATAGTAGTGACTTCTATACCTTTTAGAAGAGAGTTTGCAGAGTACTTTCATACATATCTAGAAGATTCTAAGACCTTCAGAAACACTGCTTTTCTATTCGTTCAAGAAGGCCTAGGATATCTTGTTGCACCTCTTAAGAAATCTAGAACACTTGACTCTCTACTAGACTTAATATATAGGAGTGGTCTAGAGATTACTGAGTTCTAATGAGAGTCTGCGTACTATACTCTGGTGGAAAAGATAGCAACTATGCGCTACATTGGGCAGTACTTCATGGTTTCGAGGTAAGGTGTCTAGTAACATTTAAACCAGAGAGAGAAGACTCATACATGTTTCATTATCCTTGTATAGATGTTACAGATCTACAATCTAGAGCATTAGAGATTCCATTAGTAAAGTTTCAGACGAGCGGGATAAGAGACAAGGAGTTGAAAGATCTTAGAGATGGTCTAGAGAAGGTCAGAGACGTCTATAATATTGATGGAGTTGTCACAGGAGCATTATTATCTGACTATCAGAGAATGAACATAGCAGTAATATGTGAAGAGCTAGGATTAAGAACCTACTGTCCTCTATGGAGAAAAGATCAAGCAGAATATATGAGAGATCTTGTTAGAAGCGGATTCAGAATCGTTATAACCTCGATCTCAGTATATGGATTACCAATATCACTTCTAGGTAAAGAACTTACAGAAGATGATGTAGAGCTCATAATTGAAAAAGCTGAAGAATATGGCTACAATCCAGCATTTGAAGGCGGTGAAGCTGAGACAATAGTAGTTGATGCTCCACTTTTTAAAAAGAAGATAGTTCTAAAGAAGTATACTATTGTTAAAGAATCTCTATATAGTGCAAGAATAGAAGTTCAAGAGGTTGATCTAGTAGATAAATATCATAGTTGAGGAACGTAATGTATCAACATAATATGAAAGTATGTTAAACTTTACACGTTTTATAGTGCTGATACCTTTTGAAGAATATGTACTAGAGTAGTCTAGACCTATAATCTCTATCTTTCTAGATATCTTTGACGCTAAGATTAGAGCTCTATCACCATCTGTAAATCCCTCAACATACTCTACTAATCTCAGATCGAGAGGAACCTGACATGTTCCACATATGTATGAGTACTCTAGATATCTTATCCAAGGTATCCTACCCATATTATCACCATGTGCATGAACTATGACTATAGGTCTAACAGCTCTACAGAACTTCATTAGGGAATCCCACTCGGCGTCAAGATCTGTTACAAGAATTGTTCTATCTCTAAGCTCGCTAAGTATATCACTTCTAGATAAGTAGTCTACAGCACTATCGCAGACTATGACTATATCATGAGACTGTAACACATACTTGTCCAATCTTTCTATCCCTCTCCCAGGCATGAGTACTATACAGCTATTAGAACATAGGTCTCGTAAGATCTCGCTCAATCTTTTAACATCACGTAGATTACTTAAAACATCTTCTAACGTTAATGCAGCGTTATAATCGTCTCTCATATTTACTAATCCTAGAAGATCTATCTCTGCTTTAAGAACACCATAGCTAATCACGATACTAGTTATCTCAAGAAATATTTAAACAGTTAAGCTCTACCTTGTCTATGTGAGGAGAGAAGTCATATGTTTCTTCTGTCTAAGAAAGATGCCCTATAATAAGATTCGAACAGTAGAATTGAAAATTCCTCACATAGATTTCAAATTTAGAGTATACATATGTGAAGAATGTCTTAAAAACGGTAAACTACGAAACATCTATAGCAATGTCTATTATCGTAGAAGTGGTAGAGAAAATCTCGAAGCCTATAAATAGAGACTATCGGAACATCGTGCTCTATCTCCTGTAAACAATCATGTACTGTCACTATGACAGGATATAGAAGAAGTTCATAATATCGAGAACTAGTAGGTAATCTACTAACCAGAGCATCTATCCCCCTCTTAGCAATAATCTCGACCTTTCTAACATGATCTTCTACTAATACCCTTCTAACCTTCGCCTTAACATACCTTTTAGAATCTATGAGAAGAAGAACGTTCTCTCTATATGCTAGAAGATCTATCTCTAACCTACGACCCTCTACCGGTATTCTAAGTCTGTGAACACAATTATAATTAAACTCTCTAAAAAATCTCTTAATCAATTCTTCAAAGTCTTGCCATGATAGATATCTAGATAATCTCTCAAGATCAATATAGATACCCTTTCGCAAACAATACTCGATAATATCTACCTTGCTACAGTCAACTACTAGATAATCCTCATTAACTCTTAGAAACTTCTTAAATAAATCCACAATATTAAGTATAGTCTCTTTATCCAACTTGAGAAATCTTTTCAACTCATTGATACTTATCTTTCCAGGAACTTCGTAACGTAGTAATCTCTCTATAAATCTCCTTATAGAACTTTCACGAACATTAACACCATTCACAGTAACGTGGAAGGTATGAGAGAAGAGAGGGTTCGAAGATAGAGGTCGAGTTTTGGTAGTATTTTACTTCTTGAGTTTTGGTACCTCTGGTACTCCTAGCTTCTCTGGCTCGTGGCTGAGCACTGGCTCCTTAAGCTTGTTTGGATCTGGCTCTGGATACTCCTGTGGTGCCTTTATTGATCCCCATGGTGTTGTTCTTATGACCATCTTGAATCTGAGAACCTTTCCTGATCTGTATATTACTGTCCACATTATGGAGTCTGTTCCTCTCATTGGTATCAGTCTGCCTCCTAGTGGTCCTACGTCAGAGTAGTGTCTTATCTCGATTGCTCCCTGTGGGCACATCTTTGCACAGGAGAAGCACTCCCAGCACATGTCTGGCTCTATGTTGTATGACTTTCCTGTCGTCTTGTCTAGGTACATTAGGTCGTTTGGACATATGTAGTTGCATGCTGGAACTGCTAGTGCCTTACAACCGTCACATTTCTCAGGGTTGACTACAGGGGGCATTGTTGTGATTAGATTATACTTCTACTTTTAAGCTTCTTCCTATTCGTGTAAATGAGGCACGTAATGGTAATAGTTAAAGACATCATCTGAACTGTTAGGTAACAAGTATGCCATATCCAACCGGTGTAGAAAAGGTCGAGTGTGACATTCTAATAATAGGCGGCGGAATGTCAGGATGTGGAGCAGCGTACGAGGCCAAGTACTGGGGTAGAAAGCTCAAGGTTGTCATGGTCGAGAAGGCTGCAACAGAGAGAAGTGGAGCAGTAGCAGCTGGACTATCAGCAATCAACCTATACCTAGGAATGAGATGGGGAGAGAACACTCCAGAGGACTACGTTAGATACGTCAGAAATGACTTGATGGGAATAGTTAGAGAGGACCTAATATATGACGTTGCTAGACACGTAGACTCAACAGTACATCTATTCGAGGAGTGGGGACTACCAATATATAAGGATCCAAAGACAGGAAGATACCTAAGAGAGGGAAGATGGCAGATACTCATATCAGGAGAGTCATATAAGCCAATAGTTGCAGAGGCAGCAAAGAAGTCGGTAGATGCACTATATGAGAGAGTATTCATAACACACCTACTACCAGACAAGAACAATCCAAAGAGAGTAGCTGGAGCAATAGGATTTGGAGTAAGAGATGGAAAGCTCTACATATTCCTAGCAAAGGCAGTAATAATGGCAGCAGGAGGAGCAGTACACATATTCAGACCAAGATCACATGGAGAAGGAATGGGCAGAACATGGTATCCACCATGGGACAGTGGAAGCGCATATGCAATGATGATAATGATGGGCGCAGAGATGACACAGATGGAGAACAGATTCGTACCAATGAGATTCAAGGACGGCTACGGCCCAGTAGGAGCATACTTCCTATTCCTGAAGTGCAAGGCCACTAACGCACTAGGAGAGGACTACTTCTCGAAGGGAATAGAGAAGCTCAAGCAGATGAAGGACAAGTTCGGACCATATGTCGAGGCAACACCACTACCAACATGTCTAAGAAACCACATAATGCTAGAGGAGCTGAAGGAGGGTAGAGGACCAATATTCATGAGACATGACCTAGCAATAAAGGAGGTACAGGATCCAAAGGAGAGAGCAGCAAAGGAGAGATGGTGCTGGGAGGACTTCCTAGACATGACACCATCACAGGCACTACTATGGGCATGCCTCAACCTAGACCCAGCAGAGAAGCCATCAGAGCTGATGGTAGCTGAGCCATACATAATGGGATCACACGCAGGATGTGCAGGAGCATGGGTAAGCGGACCAGAGGACATAGCTCCACCAGAGTACCAGTGGGGTTACAACAGAATGACCACGATAGAGGGACTATTCGCATGCGGAGACGCAGTAGGAGCCTCAGCACACAAGTTCTCAAGCGGATCATTCACGGAGGGTAGAATAGCAGGAAAGGCAGCAGTAAAGTTCGTACTAGAGAAGGCAGCAGACTACAAGCCAGAGGTAGACGAGCAGTACATAGAGAGCCTCAAGGTAAAGATATTCGAGCCATTAGAGAGATTTGAGAAGGGTAAGGCAACAACAACAAGACCAGACCTATCATTCGAGTACATACTACCACAGCAGGGACTAAGAAGACTACACAAGAT
>JAADCU010000030.1 GCA_013154355.1 Thermoproteota archaeon
ATTTAAGCTGTATCTTGAATATAGGAAAACATTTAATATCTTTTTTACCAGCTATGTCTGTGGTTGAGAAAAATCATCTGCTTATTCTAGGTATTGACTGTGCAGAACATAGTATGCTTCGTACATTCTGGAGCGAGCTTACAAATTTCAATTCTACGTTTCGTGAAGTCCATACTTATCATACTACTGTTCCTCCTATTACTATTCCTGCATGGTTAACCATCTTCTCAGGTTTTAATCCTGGCTGGTTCGGTCTCTATGATGTTAAAGTTAGAGAACCAGGAACATACACCTCCTTCAAATTATTTAATCGTAAAATGATAGAGAGATTTAGATTCATATGGGACTACGTATCGTCTAAGAATGGTCGTGTTGTTCTATGTTATGTTCCTGGTACATATCCTCCTCCGAAAGTCAACGGTGTAGTTGTTAGTGATTTCTTCTGTCCATCTGTAAATGATCCTAATTTTACTTATCCTCCAGATGTTAAGAGTACTGTCCTCTCTGCTATTAATGGTGAGGAGTATATTATTGATGTTCCTGGTTATAAGCGTATGGATCCTCGTAAGTTGTTTAACTTATTGTTAAGAAAGATTGATCAAGATATGAAGATATTTATGAAAATTATTAAGAATTTTGAGTGGAATCTTGCAATATGTGTATTAATGAGTATCGATCGCGCAAATCATACTTTATGGAAGTATTTTGATAAAGAACATCCAAGATATGTACATGATCCTGAGCTTGAGGATGGTCTACTAAAGCTTTATAAGAGGATTGACTACTGGTTTGGTGAGATATTGAAGATTGTTCCTAGAGATTGTAAGTTTGTACTATTATCTGATCATGGTGCTAAACGTATGTATCTTAGAGTCAATATTAATGAGATACTTGCACAAGAAGGTTTCCTTAAGCTGAGAGAGAAGCCTAGTAGACCAATGTCTTTACAGGAAGCAGATCAGAAAGGTCTCATAGATTGGGAGCGTACTGTAGCTTGGAGCTGGGGTGCATATGTTGGTCAAGTGTGGATAAATTTGAAAGATAGAGAACCTAGAGGAACAGTACCTAGAGAAGAGTATTATGAGACTTGTAAGCAAGTAGCAGATGCATTATCTAAGATAACAGATCCTGATGGAAGGAGAATAGAAGTGAAAGTGTACTTCAAGTGGGATATCTATAGAGGACCTAGAACACAGTACATGCCTGACATAACAATATACTTCAACAATCTACATTATGGAGCAAACTGGGAGATAGGTCACGAATCAGTATATAGCTACGAGACTCAGGTAGGAGCAGATGATTCTAATCATGGTGAACTTGCAGTATTTACATGCAGCGAAAATGTGAAACCTCCTGAAAATGCTGAAGAAGTAGTAAGAATATTAAGAAGATTGTTAGAAGAGTATTAATAGATGAGTGATATTGAACTTATACGAGTCCCAAAGCTTCTAGTAGAGAAAGCTAAAGAGAAAGGCATAGATCTAGAGTCAAAGATAGTAGAGATATTATTAAGAGAATTGAAACTCGACCCCAACGAGGAAATTACTCTCCATACAAGACTCTCAGAACAATTTCTTAATGAAGGTAGAGAAATAATTGACAAGGATCCGGTTCAAGCTTCTGAGAAGTTGTATAGAGCTGTTGAAGAATGTATAAAAGCATTAGCAATATACTACTCAAACAAAGAAGAAAAACTGAAAGAAATATTGAACAGTATAGAAGAGCGAGGTAGATGGACAGTTACAGACCTTGAGAAGGCTGTTAGAATACTTACAAGATATCTAGGAGATATCATAGATATAGCCTGGGATGCAGCAAATTACTTACACGTATGGGGCTTCCACGAAGCAAAACTTGATAATGAGGGAGTTAGAAGAAAACTTTCTCGTATAGAGAAGCTTATAAGTGAGGCAAAGAGAATATTAACTGTAAAATCTTGATAATACTTCATCAAATCTATACAATGTTAGCTATGGAATAGTAATATTTAAACGTGAGAGATAGTGTGACCTAATAAATGAGTGAGAAGGTCACTATTCAGATATCGAAAGAACTATATGAGAAAGCTAGACAATATATTGAGAAGATTGGTGGCTTTAATAGTGTAGAAGAGTTTATAGAATTTGTATTAAACGAAGTTCTCTCAGAAGAGACGAGTGAGACTACGCTATCTAAAGAAGAGGAGGAACTTGTGAAGCAGAGATTAAGATCATTAGGTTACCTGTAAAACACTCACTTCTTAGTATCCTTAATTATTAACTTATATGCTGATTCTGGAATTATTTTGATATTTATTGGAGTATATATTACTCTGCTCACTATTATTATCCTATATCTACCATTTTTCGATAAGTACGTATATACATGATAAGGAGCGTATGGATCTACTGATATCACTGTAAAATTTGTTAAAGGTATCTTAAGTTTTATTATTTCGTTGTTATATGTTTTCAATATTTTTGAATGATATGTATAGTATGTGAATATTATTAATGATATTGAAAATATTATGAGTGATATACTGATCATTAGAATCTTACTACTATTAGAGCATAGACATATCTTAGATTTTTCACTAACTATTAATCTTCTAATATCTTTCTCAATTATTCTCTTTAATTTGTTTAGAATTTTCTTATCTAAAGTTCCTGAAAGCTCTTCTATTGCTTTGTCTATTGGTCCAATATAGCACCATCTTTTACCATGTTTAAAATATATGTAGTATCTTCCAGCTATCTCTTTAACAATTATCGAACCTTCTTCACCGCATTTTGGACAGCGTCCACGTCCTATGGAGCGTGAGGACATTATTATGATATTATTTGTTCAAAATTTAAATGTTTCTTCAAAGACAAGTCTAGACTTGTTTGAAAGTATTTGAGAAAAATATTCTATTTTATAAGAATTTTACACATTCTCAATATGTTGCTTACTTTACCTGTGAATGTATTTCATTATTATCTCATACAGTGTCTCAAGCTCTCTTAATGGTTCTAGTTTACCTATGACTACTCCATGAACAGGATCTACACGTTCTATTACTAGTACTAGGGTTGAGTTATGGTCAATATGTATCCAGGTTCCGTTTACTAGTATATTTACTCTTAATCCATGTAATATGAATCTTGCTCCTGGTTTTATCGTTGATAATATGTTGTTATTATTATTTGATTTTATTGGTGTTTTTACTCTTAATATATCTATCTTTATTACCTTGTTTCCATAGTATCTTATTATCGATTTTGGATGTGCATGATTTAGCATTGTTGCGTAGGCTGCGACTGATGTTGCTGCTATTGCTATTATCGTTATTATTATTCCTATTATGCGTATTCTCGACATATCGATAGTTTAGT
>JAADCU010000079.1 GCA_013154355.1 Thermoproteota archaeon
CCGGGATTTGAACCCGGGACCTCCCGGTTATCAGCCGGGCGCTCCAACCAAGCTGAGCTACGGCCCCTATCTTGTCTATGTTCTATCTTTACTATTGGTTTTTAAGGGTTTCTCTTTTCTCATGGTACTCTTCTTCCTAGTACTTCTGCTAGTCCTCTTATCTTGTTCATCAGATCTCTAAATTGTTCTGGAGTCAGCTGTTGTTCGGCATCACATAATGCTTTCTCTGGTTCTACATGTACTTCTACTATTATTCCATCTGCTCCTGCTGCTATTCCTGCTAATGCAAGCGGTTCAACTAGTTCTCTTCTTCCTGCTGGATGACTAGGATCTACTATTATAGGCAGATTTGTTCTCTGTTTTACTATCGGTACTGCTGCTATGTCTAGTGTGAATCTTGTAGATTTCTCAAATGTTCTTATTCCTCGTTCAACTAGTATTACTTTCTCATTCTCTTCGAGCATTATATATTCAGCACAGAGTATCCATTCGTCTATTAGTACTCCGAATCCTCTCTTGAGTAGTATTGGTTTCCTAGTTTTACCAACTTCTTTTAGAAGATAAAAGTTCTGACAGTTTCTTGCACCTATCTGTAAGATATCGACATACCTTGATACTAGGTCAACATGTCTAGTATCCATTACCTCTGTAACTACCGGCAGACCTGTCTCCTCTCTAGCCTTCCTCAGAATTTTCAATCCTTCTTCCCCAAGTCCCTGAAAACTGTAAGGAGAGGTTCTCGGCTTGAATGCTCCTCCACGTAGAACATGTGCACCAGCCTTCTTAACTAGCCTAGCAGTCTCTAGTACATACTCCTCCTTCTCTACAGCACATGGACCAGCTATGATTAGTAGATCACTAGTGTTCACCTTCACGTTACCTATATCAAACACTATCTTATCAACGAACTCTCTTGACGCTAACATGTAGGGAGTTCTAGTAAATATCACTGCCTCGACCTGTGGTAGATCCAGATTAATATTCTTCACTTTAGAGTCTGGCCATGCAACAATGATGTGCTTATTACAGAATGTTATTCTTCTATACTCAACACCTGCCTCAACTAGGATGTTTGTGACCTCTCTATGTGATTCAGCATCTTTGAGGACTATTATAGCCATCTTGATCTACGGTATCTAGCTAGAATACCAATATTTAAGATATATCACAGCAGTCTATCAAGCTCTCTTAGAAGAACATCAGGAACAGGAACATATACTCTAGAACCTGATGCAAGAAGACCATACACTCTCGCAGCTTCATCAACACCTACTCCTAGAGATGATAACTCGTGAAAATCTACAACACCTACAAGATCATCTATACTACAGGACTCAACGATCTCTCTGAACTTATCCATGTTAGCTCTATCTCTTAGAATAGAGATGTAGAGTCTTACACCTGATAAGGCGAGTCTCTTCACAGATTGCTTAAGGACGAATACTCTTGTAGACTTATTATGAAACGCTGGACACTTCATAAATATGACAACTGACCTAGCTATACCACATCTAAAAGTTTCAAGTTCTTCAATACTAAAGACATCTCTGAACAGATCGAGAACCATCACAGAGGCCATGTGTAGAGGACCTGCCACAATGTTCTCAAACCTTCTAAACACTACATAGAGTACTAATGTTCCATAGAAAACACCAAGTTTATCAAACTTACTACTACCTCTAGAAAACTCACTAACAACATCCTCAACACACATAGTAGAAAGATACGACAACAGACTTAAAAACAAAAACACAAGAACAAGATAAGAGGGACCGGGCTCGGCCACACAGGCCCCCCACGGGAAAACACCCCGTGGGGCCGCCGACACGGCGGGAGCCGAAACCCGCTCTGTCTGGTGTGTGGGTGTGTACAACCCACACACCCGCGATGACGGCCAGTCCTCCGGGGCACCCGTGCCCCGACCCGCCCGCCGGAAGGCGGGTTGGGATCGGGGTACCGGGTGAACCGGGTTAGGTCCGGAAGGGAGCAGCCCTAAGCCCGGGCGGGTGCGTTCGGAGGGCCACTGGCCTGAGGCCCGGGTGTGTGGGTTGTACACACCCACACACCAGACAGAGCGGGGTTGGGTCCCTCGTTGTCTTTAGAATATGTCTTCTACGTTTTCTAGGTCGTCGAAGTCTTCTTCATCTATTATTCCAGGTGTGATGATTATTGGTATTCCTAGTGTGTCTGTGAGAAACGTGAAGAGCAGCGTATCTTCTAGGAGTTCCTGGAGAAGTCCTAGGGTTGCTAGTGCTGGTGCTATATGTTCTATTTCTCTTGCTTTGTGTTTTGCTTCTTCCTTCTTTCCTTCGGTTATTAGTCTCTTTGTTTCTTCTAGACTTTTTCTTACCTGTGTTAATATCTCCTCTCTTAGCTTCTCTAGTGTTTTCTTACCTTTCTCTGTTATTTTTAGAGTCCTCTTCTTCATTATGTGCCCTTTCTCTTCTACTTCGAGTAGTCCTTCTCTTGCTGCCTCATTTATTACTTGTTCAATGATGTCTTTTGAGAGACCTGAGAGCTTAGAGAATATTTTTCTATCTGTTGTTGCTCCTCTGCTGACTGCTTCTAGTATGAGATATAGTACATGTTTGTCTGTTATAGTGCTCATGCGTTGTCTAGAGTATCTACTCTATTTGTCCTATATCTCTACTGTTATTATTGTGAAACTATAGGTACACTATACTAACCAATTGCTTATATTTGCCTCAAGTTTCTTCTCTGCAACACCATGGTCTTCGTAAGCTCAGAAATGATGAAGATCCTAGATGAGAAGCTGGAGAAGGGAATCTTTACTGCTGAAGAGTTCGCAAACATGCTTGGAGATAGGGCTCTCAGAGTACTCATAGACCTGTACTGTCAAGGACTGTTAGATAGAGAAGAGGGAGACAAGTTCACTGTTACTGATGCTGGTAGAAGACTAGTCATAATATGGAGAACCTGTGGTAGACCTGAAGTATCTCCATGGATAGATAGTAGAATAATATCACTAATAGAGGCGTCAGTACTCGCTGGTGGTAGAGTTGAAGAACAGTGGATAGGTCATCTTCTTCCTAGAGGATTTGTAGGAGAGAGCGGTGAGCTTAGTCCTGAAGCATACGAGCTCTTAGACATATTTGAGACAGTTGAAAGAAGGCTAGTCATAAGTAGGGAGATGGCTGAGGATCTTCTCTCACTTCCTGAAGGACCTGTAAGCTCTGAAGCATTCGAGACCAAGTGGATAGATACTTATGAAGCAATGGACATAATAGTTCGAAGCTCACCAGAAGGAGCTTACGTATCGATGACTAGAGTAGGAAGATTCCTGAGAAGAGCCTTCAGAGATCTCAACCTTTTTGTTGATTATCCAGCAGTTCTCAACAAGAGAATATACGAGAACCTTGAGACTCTCGAAAGTGGAGGATCTATACCAGAGGAGGATCTTAAGATACTGTCAGAGTTCGGCTACGTTGATCTATCAGGAAAATTGACCAGAGCAGGAAAGTTAGCAATTCTTGCATGGAGATATCTCAAAACTAGAGATAGAACACCACCCATAGGCATCTCTACGGCAGAGCTTGAACTGATGAGAGAGATAGTAGAACTATGGAAGAAAGCTGAGTCCAATCCAGAGATGGCTCCTACGAGGAAGCTTCTTGAGGAAAGATTGAAAGATACCTGGAAGCTGAAGCACTACACGATAGGACTAACACTTTATCAGCTAGAGGCACTAGGACTCATAGAGGAGGTTAAGGAGGAGGATAGACTTGTAATAAAGTTGACTAGAGAAGGAGAGCTAGTATATAGAGAAAGCAAGGGTAGACCAGCATCATCACTTGCCGTGAAGTCTCTACTTGAAGCAGACTGCTGTAGAAGTCCTGATGAAGAGTGGATAAAACTTGCTAGAGAGGAGGGTCTGATAGGTCCTGGAGGACCAACAGGATATGGTCTAGCACTGATGAGAGCTTCAAGAGAAGCAAAGAGAAGCATACTAGTAACAAACCTGGAGGTACTAATACTTAGAAGATTACCAGAAAGAAGAAGCTTGAGAAGAGATGACATAATAAGAAGCTTTCCAGGACAGGAAGAAGAGATAAACATAGCATTAGACAAACTCGAAGCAAAAGGACTAATAATGACATGTCTAGGAGGAAGAGTAGTACTTACAGAAGTAGGAGCACTACTTAAACAAGCAGTCATAGGAGTACCTACAGGAGTTGCAGCACCAGTCAATCCTCATATAATAAAGCTACTCAAAGCAATAAAAGAACTAAAAACAGAGGACATAGCAACACTAGTAAACGAGACTAAGCTAGATCTAGAGACCGTGAAGACGGCGTTAATAATAGCTAGAGCATGTAAATTCATAGGAAGAGGAGGCTCAGTAACAGACGAAGGAGAACTACTACTTAGGGCAGTAGAAATGCTTACAAGAAGAGCAACACATGAAACACTTACCGCCTAATCTTAAACAGCTCTCTAACACGTTCACAATACTCATAACAGCTAGACTCTACAAGATCAAGACAAGAAAATAGAAGTCTACGAGCTTCCTCAATATTGATCCTGCCTCTACATAAGACATTACCAAACTCTGAAACTTCTCTATAATAGATAAATCTACAATATGCCCTAGATATACCACACATCTCCCATACATGAACATTATGGAGAAGAGACTTTAACTCACCTCTATTAAAAATATCAATAACCTTTCGAAGAAGATCATAATTAGAAAATATAGCATCAACATTATCAAGATCAAGAACTCTAGAATCAATATAACCATAGTAGGCACATTCTGACAACAATTTTAATACAATATACATTATAAAGAACTTACACAACGGTAGAACATACCTATCAAAAGAGGAAACATAACTTATAAAACATTTAACACATGAATAAACATTGTCGAACTTTTCAAAAACAATTAGCTTCTTAATAATATTTTCAACAAGAAACCTAAGATCGCGATCATTAATATCGGCCAATATGCTTGTAACAACATCGTGAAGTCCTCTATAGATATTTAATGCATGAAACATTAATCCACTATCGAGATAATATTTAAATTCTTCAAATTTATCATAAAGCATATTCAATATGTGTACATGATGTCTATCATCTTTAATAATATTCATTAGAAGTTTAAGAACATGTAGTAGAATATCGATGGCTGAGTCATGTGTAGGATGATGTAGAGTTATCCTGTAGGAATAGAGGATAGAATTAATAACATAACTGTCAACTATATGAGCACTTGATCTATAAATCTCATCTATTATTTCACATATTGTGATTACGTGATATTTTAGTGTTATGTTAGATAGATAGGAGATATCACATATTATTTCATTATTTTCTTTAGTATTTGTTAGAAATATGTTGAATACTCTTATAAAGAAAACTGAAGATTCATTAGGTACATTATGAAAAGATATCCATGCTCTAGATATTATATCTCTAATCTGAGGATCCTCCTCTAAAAATGTGATTACATCTTGTCTTATCTTCTTAATATCTTCATCTCCTACATATATTATTATTAAATTTGAAATATTCTTATGAAAAACTATGCAGAATTTTGAAGAGCATGAGTTTCCTCTGTATACTATCTTTTTAATGTTTTTTAGATTTCTTATAGAATTTTTATCTAGAAATAGTATGTACGTTAATTCTCTTTCCATAGTCTTAGACGAATTGTATGATCTATAACTGTTTCTCAGCTTAGAAACACTTCTTCACTAGTCTGTCCCACCCGTCTCATCATTTATTCTTCTCACTATCTTTAAGTAGGGTAACGTGATGTGCATTCTAAATCCTATTCTTCTATATAAGTTTATCGCTGGATCATTATTGTAGTCAACAAGTAGGAATGGTATAATGTCTAGGTTGAGAACATGTTCACAGAGTATGGATAGTACCGCACCTGCTAGACCTCTTCTTCTATATTCAGGTACTGTAAATACTCCAACAATTAGACAGGTATTAGGTAGCATTAAGCTGATTCTTGCTATAGATACTATCCTGTTATTATGTATAGCTATGTAGGTCCTATCTTCCTTAAAATATTTAATATTATCTTCACTTAATTTAAAATATTTTTGTAAGAACTCTCTGAACATTTCATAATCAGACTTATTATCTAGGTCTAGCTTTCTTATTTCAACATTATCAATTTTTGGATAAATCTTCTTAAAGTTATTTTTCTCAAGTTTCATAACTATGAAGCACTTTTTCTGAACAATATTCTTATCTATCTCATTTTTAAAATATCTTATGAAAATGTTAATGTTTCCATAGATGTACAGATAGTTTGGTTCCCTAGATTTGCAATATTTTAGATGTTCTTCTAGTACTTCTCTATCTACGTGATCTGTCATTATGTATATGTTACATATATTATATTGTAGGTGATGGTATGTTAGTACGTATTTTAGATCATTTACAAATGATATTTTTGTTCTATCAGGAAGGAATACGGAATCGTATAGTAGGAATGCGTGAAGTATGTTATCTCTTCTATATGCTTCTAATATCTTACTTAGCATTTATTAGAAAGTCTGTATTGGTATTTTTAGTTTTTCTTTTACTTCCTGTAATGCCTCTCTGAAACATTTTATTATTAATATATCACCTTCCTGAAGTTCTGTATCTGGTCCAGGTAGAACTATTATGTCTCCTCTCCTCTTTATTGCAAGTACTGAGAGTCCTAGGTCGTCTAGTGCAAGATCTCTTAATCTTAGTCCTTTAGCTTCCTGTATAACTATCTTGAGTAGGACTTCCTCGCTTTCTCTTACTGCTTTCTGTAGTATGCTTGCTAGTTCAGGACAGGATTTTACTGATACTGCTAGACTTCTTGCTGAGTCGACTATCTCTTCTAGACAGAGCACATATCTTAACGTAGTTATTATCTCGACAGGATCTCCCTTCAACGTTCCATATATCTTCTTTTCTAGTTCTATATGTCTAATATCGAAGTAGTGTTCAATATCTTCAACTTCTTCGACTATTGATGGATCTAGTGAGAGTACTGTTAGATATGCTAGGTCTAGTGCTACCTCGCTCAGGTTCTTCATGTATGCTAGTTCTCTTACTATTGCTTCAACATCTTCTTTTGAGCATTCTATACATGGTTCTACTTTTGGTCTCCTTATCTTTCCTATATTCAACTCCTCTATACGGTCAAGAACATCTCTAGTAGTTCTCACTATGAGAAGATCGCCTTTATGAAGATGTCTATCCTCTGATGGATCTATGAACCATGCTGCACCACATTTAACAGCTATGACGTCTAGAGAGGCCTCTATCTTATCGATTAGCTCTCTTATAGTCATTCCACGTTGAAGCTCTACTATAGCAACTTGTTCCTCACTTATCTCTACAGCTCTGACAAGTGCAGGATGAGGTCTGTAGCCAAGCTGGATTAGTTTACAGAAGTCTAAGAGAACATCCACAGTTCTCCTCATATGATGAGCAAGCTCTATGAAGCTGTTTATCACATCCATCATCTCTGGGAGTAGGCTGACAGCCATGAAGGCATGATTCATCATCTCCTTCCAGTAGGAGATTGTCTCCTCTCCTGTTGCATATGCTACCTGTGCAAGCTCTCTATCCTGGTAGAGTAACGCATAGTACGTGAGGTCAAGCATTAAGCTCGACTTATCTCTAATCTTCTTTATACAGTCTACTACTGACGATGTACGTTTATGTGTCCTGTTATTACCTCTGTGAAACATCTCCCCTAGTCTACTATTATCATCGTGAGCACAGTCTAATAAATCTAGTGGTATTATGAAATTGATACATTCTTAATGTACTCAAGAGAGCATAAGAGAATTACATTATCATGATATCGAGACTTATGCTCACATTACATCCCTACTAGACAGAGATTTAATAACATCTACAGTATAATCAAATATGAAGAAACTAAATAAGAAGGGAGCACTATCAAACATAGTATGGGCATTAATAGGCATACTTGCATCAGTAGTGCTTGGAGCAGTAATATACTCATTCATGAGTAGCAGTATGAGTAGAAATGCACAACTATCAGTAAATGGATACCTAGTAGGTAACAGCAAGGTCATAGTACAGATACGCGACATAGGTACAGGAGAAGTCACGATAAAGAGTTTAGAACTCTATGATAACTCTGGAAACAAGGTAACATGTACAATACAGAAAGCGTCACTTAATGGACAGAACGTTAAGTTGCCGATAACCATAAGACCAGGACAGGTACTTGAGATAGAGTTAACTGGAAGCTGCTTAAATGCTTATTCTATACTGGTCTTCACGAACTATGGTGTTTATAAGGGCTACATATCAACTTAACATGGGTGATGTATCGGATTTCGACTGACCCGTGATGAAGAGCGCCGACTGACTATATTCTTAAATCTTCTGTTTCTCCAAGTCTCTTAACTATTGGCTTTACTGGTACTACATCGTTTTTTGTTCCTAGAACTACGAAGGATATGGTCTTTGCTAGTGGTCTTGTCTCTCCTATGTAGACTATGTCTCCTGGCTTGACGTCTATGCATGGTGGTAGTCTTGCATGTATCTTCTTTCTTCTCCACTCGTATCTCTTATACTTGTGGTCGTATTTCAACCACTCGTGTAGTGTGACTACGAACTTTGGATGAACCTTGACAACCTTGACCTCGAGTACTATTCCTCTCACCTTTAGGTGACCATGCCATGGACACTCGTCGTCGAGACATACCTTCTTTGGAGGTGCTATCCATGGTATGCCTACGTGCCTGATCTTGACCTTCTGTCCTGTTGGTAACACGATCTCTTCTCCAGGCCTAGGTCTACTAGGTAGCTCATATACAGGTACGTAAGACATGTTCAAGTCTACACGCCTAGACCTATTAATTAAGTTTTCTATAATGCTGATCTTCTTACTAGCTCATCTACTATCCTATCTACCACTTTTCTCAACGTTGGAGGTATCTCCTCTATATCTATACTAACGAATCCTCTTATCAGAAGCTGCATGGCCTCGTCCTCGTTGAGACCCTTAGTCGTGAGATAGGTTATCTCTTCCTCAGAGAATCTGCCTATAGCAGCCTCATGGCTTAACTGTACATCTGTTCTATGAGCCTCAAGTATGGGTATTGACGTTATTACTGATGAATCGTCTAGAGGAACACCTAGACACTCTATATGTCCTCTAGATCCTTCTCCCCTTGCAATTATCTTGGATAGACTCTCTATCTTAGCTTTTTCTGCACTCAACATTCTTGATATGATTATTGATGATGCTTCTCTACCATCGAGTATAGATATGGACTCTGTTCGATAGGTTCCTCTTCTACCATATATTATGGATGATGATGTTGCTGAAGCATTATTGCTTAATCTTACTACCACTTGATCATATGCTCTCTCTACTGGACTATGAGTAACATATACTAGAACTACCCTACTTTCAGGACCTGCACGGACTCTCAAGCTAGACCACAGTTTTGTTGTCTCGTTCCAGTTATGGTACATTATCATCGTGAACTTACTTTTCTCTCCAAGTATGACCTCTGTTAGACTAATATGGTAGATATCGACGGCGTCTCTAGACGATGTACAGGTTGATAGTACCTGAAGCTCAGCCTTGTCCTCAACAACGTACACGTTATGTACAAGCTGGACAGTACCTGTGAGTCTAGTTATGTAGCAGGTTCTTACTGGACCTACACTTCTGCCTGATCTAACTCTAACATATGCTCCCCTATCCTCACCATACTTAGCTATCAGTGCAAGATGAGGATCCTCGTCTGGAGATGCTAGGCTCCATGGATTCTCAACATCTATCTTCTCCAGTATCACCTCTCTGAGAGGTCTAATCATTATAGAGCTAGGATCACCATATGAGACCCTCTCTACAGAGGTATCAACTAGAGAATAAAGTATCCTACCTGTCTCTTCAACACCACATGTAGGTTCTAGGTGAGCGATGTGTTGAGGAATCTCTAGCCTTGCTATTATCTCACGTATCTCTCCATCACTCTTCAGATTAGATAAGTACTCCTCAGCTATCTTCTTGACATCTCTAGCCTCTCTACTCATCTGAGATCTACGTACTAGTGATCTTGACGCCTGCTGATAAAGATTTATTCTAGCTTCTCCTTCAGCTTCTCGCATACCTTCCTGAATCCTGACCTCAGAACTCTCTCAAGCATGTCCTTTCCATCGCTCTCGACTATCTTCCCATTACACATAACGTGCACTCTGTCAACCCTCTTCAACATGTTCACTATGTCTCCTCTATGAGTAACCAATATACATGATAGTGAGCTATCTATTATCAGATTTATGACCTCGCTTATCTTGACTAAGCTATCAACATCAACTCCACTGTCAGGTTCGTCGAGGAGGATTACCCTAGGCCTCGTTAGAAGTGTCAGGTAGAGCTCTAGTCTCTTTCGCTCACCACCACTCATGTTTACGAAGAGGTACCTATTTCTCAGCTTCTCTATCTCAAGAATCTCCCTAGCTTTAACAGCTAGCTCGCTTGTCCCGAACTTGCTTACTAGAACGTTCTCGAGATCAGCAACCTTGATTGTCTTTATCTGAGGCTGAAACTGATGCATCAAGCATAGGCCTTTCCTGACTCTCTCCTGAGGCTGAAGACTCGTTATGTCTTCATTATCAAGTATTATTCTTCCTCTCTTAACGATGTACCTAGGTATTCCAGCTATGGTGTATAACAGTGATGATTTTCCTGCACCGTTAGGTCCTATAACTATGTGGATCTCTCCCTTCTTGACTTCTAGGTCTATTCCTCTCAAGATCTCTCTACCGCCTGACTCGACGTGAAGATCTTCAACGACTAGACTCATATCTCACCACCAAGGATCTTTCTTATTCTAGTCTTCTCTTCTCCTCTAAGTCCGTGTAGTAGTGTTATCCATTCACCACCACATTTCAGATATATTGAGGTCTCTCCTAGTATGATGTCTGTAGGTTCTCTACATACTTTCTCTATGTCTGACTCTACTAGAAGCTTTCTATCTCTTATGATTATGTTTATGTTCTTCTCTTCCCCACCAACATATACTGGTATCTTTACGACCGTCTCTATCTCAAGCTTCTCTTTCTCCTTGATCTTCACTGTCTTGCAGAATCTAGTCATGACCTCATCTATGTCTTTCCCCATTCTTGATAACTCGTTCTCAAATTTAAGTAACTTCTCAAGAACATGGTCTGGAACGTCCTCGTCTCTACAGTAGACCTTCTGAAGAACCTCACGATCAATTCCTAGTCTCGACGCTATCTTCTCTATAGTCTCTACAAGCTGAGCTTCCACGTATATGTGACGTGTACAGTATCTTATATAGGTTTAGTTCAAGATTTATAAATCCTGTAACGATCATAGTATCGCCATGTCAGAGGAGCTTAGATCATTCTACGATCTCACATATGAGGAGGATAGAGAGGAGCTTGCGAGATTTATCGTCACTGGAGTCAAGCTTGACACAACTATAACAGCTCCTGAAGATCTCTCAGAGGTCAAGGAGGCTGTTAATGATCTATGTAGAAGAATGAATGCTGAGCTCATAGAGCTAGATACGTCTCAGTGGCCTAAAAAGCTTGTCATAAAGTTCAGAATTGGTGAAAGAAAGTACACGCTCACATTGTCTAAGATAGAGGAGGGAGCATATAGACCTGAGCTCTCGGTAGAGTAGCAGTGTATCGAGCACATCTGCTAGGAGGTACCGAGAGATGGATAAGCAGATACATATCCAGCATATGGGACGATAGAGAGATAGCTAGACACATAGTGCTAACACTGCTAGAACATGTCATAGAGCTTCATAGATGTGGAACAATACCTAGAGACGTAGCATGTAGACTATGTAGAGAACTTAGACGCCTATATGATAACATAGATGAGCTATATAGTAGAAGCGATATAGAAGACTACGAGGACTTTCATGAGCTACTGGAGAAGCATCTGATAGATAAGCTTGGAATAGATGTGGCAGGGTGGATTGGTCTTGGAAGAAGCAGGAACGATCATGTTGTAACAGCACATAGACTGAGGCTTAGAGAGCTATATAGAGAGCTGCTGACAGATATCATAGAGTTGAGGAGGATACTCATAGAGAAGGCGAGAGAGAACAAGAATAGGATATTCATAGCATTTACACATGGTCAGCCTGCTCAGGTAACATTGTTCTCACATTATCTTCTATCGATAGAGGAGATGTTGAGAACCTATACTGACATGCTTTTCACTGTTCTAGAGAGAGTAGTCGAGAGATGTCCTCTAGGATGTGGTCCAGCTGTGGGAACTACTGTTCCTATTGATAGAGAAAGAGAGAGATCTGACCTATGTTTTCTAGATCTATGTGTTAACGCTCTATATTGTACTGAGAGCAGAGACTACTTCCTGATCACGGGTGGTTTACTGTCAGCGCTCTCTGCAGAGCTTTCTAGAGTAGTGAATGATCTTATAAGACTCTCTGATCCGCAGATAGGTATACTAACCTTACCCTCTGAGCACTGTGCTACAAGTAGCATAATGCCTCACAAGAGAAATCCAGCAACTCTCGAGATAGCTAGGGCTAGGTTAAGTAGAGTTGTTGGAGAGTATGTCAGTCTGCTATCCATCGTTAGATCGATAGGTAAGGGATACTATCTCGATCTTCAGGAAGCTACACCACATATATGGAACATGTTCAACATAATTAGCGAAGTCTTGAAGATATTGTCTGACATCTTCAGAAGAGTCACAGTTAATGACGATGTCGTGTCGAGACTCGTTAGAGAGCTTCCTATAACATCTGCAGAGACTGTAGAGCAACGCTGTCTGAGAGAAGGTAGAAGTTTCAGAGAGATCTATGGAGATGTTGCGAGAAGCTTGAAGAAAGGTTCTCCAAGTCTTCTAGATCCTGAAGATGTTCTTAAGCTCAGGAAGAGCACTGGATCAGCATCTTTAGAGTCCATTGATGAGCAGGTGAGAATAGCTATGGATCTACTTGAGAAAGATCTCTCGAGGACTAGAGATCTCGAGGATAGAATTAGAAGAGCTGTAGAGAACTTGTTCAGGAACTGTGAGACGTTATGTACTTAAGGGTATCACCTGTCTCTAAGTGTCTAGATGTCCTACTCGCTCAGCATAGATAGAGTTGAAAGATATCTTCGGGAAGTATTCAAGACTCCCGTCAAGGTCAGAGATCTGAAGCTTCTCGGAACAGGATGGCATGCTGAGGCTTGGAAGATAATTATAGAGTGTGAAGGAAAGGAGAGAAGTCTCGTATTGAAGTTTCTGAAAGGTGAGAGAGGCTTTGGACATGATTATCCAGCTGATAGAGCTCAAGTACTCTTGATGGCTCACAAGGATTTCAACAAGCTTCCTAATCATGTTCGATCAGTAGATGTAGGATACTTAGATACTTATGGTGATCTTCACAGCTGTGGTAACTATGAGGAGTTCTTTATACTTATGGAGGAGGCTAGAGGAAGACCATATATCGAAGATCTGAGAGAGATCTTGAGCAGAGGCTCCACTAGTGATAGAGATGTAGAGAGATTGAAGATTCTTGTAAGCTATCTCGTGGACATTCACTCAGTCAAGTTTCAGGGAGATCCTGACTCAATGAGAAGACTGTACTATAGGAGAATAAGAGATCTAGTAGGTCACGGAGAGATGATGATGGGAGTAGTAGACTCAGCATATCCTGACGACTTCAAGATGATCGACAAGCTACAGGAGATTGAGATACTCGCTACAAGATGGAGATGGATACTCAAAAAATATTATCACAGACTATGTCAGGTACATGGCGACTACCATCCATTCAACATATGGTTCACAGATGATAACAAGCTCACAGTCCTAGACAGATCTAGAGGAGAATGGGGAGAACCAGCAGATGATGTTACATGCCTACTAACAAACTACATATGGTTCTCACTTCTAGACAAGGGTAAGTTCACTGGAGTATTTGAAATCATGTTTAGACAGTTCCTGAAAATGTACATAGATTCTACAGGAGACGAGGAGATTCTTAAAGTATGTCAGCCCTGGTTCGCCTTCAGAGCCATAGTAATAGCTAGCCCACTCTTCTATCCTGACAATCCTGAGAACGTGAGAGAGGGATTAATAAACTTTGCTTTGAACGTCATGAGGATCGAGAAGTTCGATCCAGATCTCGTAAACGATCTTATAAGAGGTTAAGCTACTCTTCACTCTCCATTGCTCTTATACCTACATTTATCAGTCTCTTGAAGATTCTGTCTAGTAGTCTCACGTAGACTCCTCTATGTCCTACAAATGTTCCAAAGTTGTTTCTTCTTACTGTAACGACTAGCTCTGGTCCTGCTAGGTCTACGTCTATTATATGTTTTCCTATCCAGGATACTGGATGTATTGCTCTTATCCAGCTCTTGAAGTCTAATGTCATCTCTACTACTCTAACTCTCAGTCCTGACTCGTTCTCTACTGTTCTTATTCTTTCACCTCCTCTACCTACTACCCTGCCTAGATGACCCTCCTTAGCTATTATTAATGCGTCAGGCACGTTCTCTGATCTTATACCTAGAGCCTCTTTCTCTGCCTTGAACTCTATTACCGTGACTATGTCTGCGTCTGGTGCACATACTCTAACTAGGTCTAGTAGCTGTCTCTCGCTCTCTGTTAGCTCTCTCTTTCTCATTCTCAGCTCGAATATCACCTTAACTCCTCTTCTTGCTCCTGGACGTACGATATCTTTCAATCCTAGGTCTATGACCGCGGCATTCTCCTCATTAAGTAGGACCTCTCTGAGCAATGTAGCACCATCCTTCTCTAGTCCAGTAGGCTTCTGAAGCACTGGATCACCAGCTATTATAAGCTTAGAGTTCCTACCTATCCTCATCAGTATCTCAGCAGCACTCTCAGGCTGAACGTTCTGTGCATCATCTAGAAATATTATGGAGTCATCAAACGTTCTTCCACGCAGGTAAGACACGTCCGTCACAACTACCTTACCATCCTGTAGAAGCTTCATTATCTCGTCACGTGATAAAAATTCTCCAAGAATATCCTCCAGATACGATGCAGCAATCTTATAGTACAGATCTCCTAGTCTCTCAGGTGTTATGAGCTCACCAGTAGTCACATCTACTACAGGTCTAGCAATTATGAACTTCTTATACTTACCATTGAGCACCATCGATATTCCATATGCACATGACATAAGAGACTTTCCTGTACCTGTTGGACCGAAAGCTCCAACGATCTCATTCCTATCATCCGTGAGAGCATTTAGTAATCGCTCCTGTCCTATGGACATTGGCTTAATCTTCTCTAACAGAGACATGAGCACATAGACGAGAGAGCGTTTAAAAATCATTTCTAGCAGA
>JAADCU010000084.1 GCA_013154355.1 Thermoproteota archaeon
GCTGAGCCTCTGTGGTCAGTAGGTACTATCTGTGCGATAAGTGTATAGCATGCTATATCGCTCATTATAGCAAGTGCGCGTTCTACAATTAGTAGCGATACTGCATATATGTTAATCTTAGCAAGCCACGTGAAGATTATTAAACTTGATCCACTAAGTACACAGTCGATTACTATCGCATTAATCGGTCCAAGTTTCTCGATGATGTGTCCCGAGAGGGAGGTGACTGCTAACCTAAGTATGAACGTTATTGCATATATTAGTCCTATAATGTTAACCTGAAGCTCTAGTACTTGTTTATAGACTGGTGCTATATATGGTTCTGTTATTGAGATTGCTAAAGCCCACAGAGAAGCTGAAATCAACATATAGACGTATGACTTAACGTGAAAGATCGTTCTCGAGAAGTTGAATATTTTTACAGGTCTTTCATGCTTAATGTTAATTTCTACAGAGAAGCTACATAGTATTAATACGAGTACTGATATTATTACTAGGGTCAGGTATAGGGTCCCTACATCTATGTACGTTAATAAGAAACTATATAGGATAGAGCCCATAGTCATACCACATGTTGAGAAGAGTGATGCTAATGATAGAAATCTGCTATATCTATCTTGAGGAATAGACTCTGTGAGCAATGAGAGAGCAGCTGGTCCTCTCAGAGAGCTCGAGAACATTAACAAGATTATACTTGCAAGAGCAGCCGTAGGTAGTTGCTCAATCATGAACAGAAGTAGCGTCGAGAAAATGAGACAGAGAGCAGAGAGAAGTAGAGTTGCTCTTCTACCAATAGAGTCAGCTATAATACCGCCAGTGAGAGACAATATCGCTAAGAAGATATTTATCAAAAAGTATACGTAGCCAAGTATAGAAGTACCATAGCGCTCAGATATTATTAACGGTAGATACCATGTTAGAAACCCGAAAACTATAGACATTAGAAACCCAGTAACGTATAGAAGCACAATGTTACGAAGAATGAAGCTCATATCAGTTGAACCTAATGTTGGTCTCTGAGACTTTAAAACTATTGTGCTCTTCTTTCCTCAGCTCAACGAGGTTTCTTCACAGAGTCCGAGGCCCTTTTCTCATCATACACAAATATTTATTTTATTCCAGATCTTATTTATAAGTTGAGCATCGTGAAAAGTCGTATAAGGAGGTGCTGTTTTGATGTGCTAAGAGGAAACCTTCGTATTCACGTTGATGTTAGTAGGTATCTTAAGGATTGTGCTCCATTTACCGAAATATATGTTAAAACGAACGGTGATTTGTTGTTTTTTGATAGCTTTGATAAGTTTTTTGACTTTATTGAGAGATCTTTTGGTCATGGTATTTTAAACATTATTAATGAGTCTTTAGACAGGTGTGATCTATGTGTGAGGTGTGGTTTCTGTTGTGTTAATGGTGCTCCCTGTATTACCTTTGAGGATGCTAGATCAATGATGTCATCATCTTATCGTGATTTTATTGTCAGTTATCTTTCAAGGATCTCTAACGTTAACATTATGTCCGATGTTCAGCTTTTTGTTGTGTGGAATGCTTATGTTCAATTTCTACGTCCTTGTCCTTTTCTTGAAGAGGAGGATTTATGTGTTGCTAGATGCGTCATCTATCCTGTTAGACCTTCGTTCTGTAGATTATTTAAATGTTGGACCTCTCTATCAGATTTGAGGAGGAGAGAACATGTTAGACTAGTACTATCTCAGCTTAGAGGCTGTGCTGTTAGTAGAGATCTAGAGAAGTTGAAGGAGTGTGCTATACGTAATCTCGAGGTCATGTACAGCTACTTATTTTAACTAGTTGCTCTATATGTTCTATGAGAGCTGAGATAATGATGATTAGAAGGATCAAGCTTAATCATAGGATCTTCGAGGTCTCTGTACTAGATCCTGATATATCTAGGATAGTCCTTGAAGGATCTTTCTGGGATACTTCAGTCAAGATTGGTGACCAGGTAGTCCATGTGAGGTTCGGTGTCGATAGAATGTGGATAGCCTACGATGGCAGAGTCATAATGGTTAGACCTAAGACCTGTTCTCTAGATGAGATAAGGAGACTTGTTAGTGAGCTACTGTGTAGTATAGTATCTAGATGATTACTAAAGCTCGCAGTAAGACACGCATCGAGATGCTTTATCTACTCTCTCGGCAAAGTCGAAGTACCTTCTCACTCCGAGATCTTGCAAGAGGACGTATAGTGCTGAATATATTGCTCTACGTGGCTGGTATCCTTCATCGATCTTCTCTAGTATTGTCTGTACTATGAGGCCTATATGCGATGCTAGGTCAAACACGTTGTTCACGTCTAGGAGATCTCTGACTATGCTAGATATGCAGTCTATGTCTATCTCGAATCTGAGTCTTCTACGCTTGTCAGCGTATATGAGTACTAGAGTATTACTATGTACCATGACCTTTGGACTCCTTTTCCAGGCTTATCTTCACTTCTGACCCCTTTACAACGTATATATGTATCTTCCTCGACATTGCTCTCATGACTCCTAGAGCGAACTCTGCCTCCATCAGATCTGTGTTCTCCTCTAGGCTTCTAGGGCCTCTACTTCTCATTTTTCTTAGAAACTCCTCGATTCTCATGCCGTACTTCTTCTCTATATCTCTTATGACTGTTCTAAATGTTGTTGGTGAGAAGTTCTCATATTCTTCAAGACATGGAGGTCCTCCAAGTCCGAGAAGTCTACATAGTTTTACAAGATATATACATGTCTCAGGATCTCTCTCTGTTGGACATCTATCCTGGCATAGTGCTAGTGCATATCTCACAAGCTTCTCTATCACTTTTAGAGGAATTATCACATACTCTTCTTGAGGATCCAGAAGTATCTTAGTCATGGCCTGCTCTTCTGATCTGATGATCCTACTGTGAGAAATATAAATCATTCTCTCACTCCCTGTATACACGATGTTGTTGACTGTATCCTTTATATACCCCTAGGAGTATACTCTAGTAGAGGATCAGGCTATTAGTAACAAAAAGCTTTTTAATAAACGAGAGTATAGGTAGGTCGGGTGTCAGCAATTAGAGTATATGGCATAGCAGTATTTGACCTCAGAAAAGATCCTGACGTAGTGCTGCTAGAGCTACAGATAGCGGGTGTAAAGAACATAGTAGAGGTTGAGAGTCTTCCAGAGGAGTATCTTAAACATATAGAGACCGTGGAGAAGGAGTTTCAGAAGTATATTCCATCGAACCTTCAGACGATAGATTACATTGCGGAAGTCAGCAAGAAGAGCATCCTCATCAGGCTCTACATAGATGAGGAAGGAAAGGCTGTAAGAGTGCTCATGTTATCGTTCGGCAGCGGTGCGCTGAGACATATAGTGAGGAGATTAGAGAAGTTTGGCTGGAACCGTGTGCTCCTATTTGAGATACGTAAACTAGCACGTAAAGCATCAGCAGACTACTAGCACACTATCATCATCTAGCTCACCTCTAGCACACAAGTCCAACCTCACTAGGACGTCGGGATCGAGAGCAGAGAGCCAAGATACTATGCCTATCCTCCTGTCCCTTTTTCCATGTATCACATCAAGGCATTCTCTCACAACCTCTTCAACAGATTTACCCGTAGTATCGATCTCAGCAATCTTAGTTTCTCCAAAACATTCAATAGCCTCTATAAGAAAGTAGTCTAGCACCTCTGCCATGACGTTACTACACAGTTTCATACCTCTCCACTGCTTATCGCATCTTAATCGTCTGAATAGCTCAAGTGGGTGTAGTCTTAGAACTACAACTATGTCTACTTTATCAGGATCAATGATAGATAACGCTATAGTATCTACAATGATGTTAGATCGATCGAGAACTTCATCTGCTATTTTCTCTGCTTCCTCTCTATTAACTATCTCATGTGTATCTAGCTTCTCATTGTATCTACATACTCCTCTTTTAACAAGCTCCTCGTTAAGATTCACATAATCATGATTGAGTTCTCTTGCGATTATTTTGCTTACTGTTGTCTTTCCAGTTCCAGGAGTACCTGTAATGATTATCCTCACGAGATCCTTATAAGAGTATAGTTCCAATATTTTCCTAACTGTGTAATGAGAATTTTTGTTCTAGTAAGTGATGAGAAGAACATAGTATGTAGAAAAGGTGTAGTATCTAGATTTGTAGTGTCTTCTCTCTTAATATCGAGATCTATAAGAAGGAATGCTATCTCATGCATATATCTAGAGGATAGATGTAGAGCAATATTCCTATATGGTTCAAGCATAAGACAGCTAAGAGCTGATGAAGCATCTGCATGGGGAATAGTAAGAAAGGCATTGAAGAGCAGTCATAAGAGACCTCATACTGGAGTTATAGTAGAGAATTTGAAAAATCTTGAAGAGATAGTGAAGAAGTTTAAAGTAGATAAGATACTTAAGAGATCTAGCATAGGCGTCGAAGTTGAAAAAGCTGTGAAGAACGTGAACTCATTCATCTACATAACATGTCTAAGCACTGAGCTCAAGTTTAGCAGTGGAACACCTATCTTTTTCAGATCGAGATTGAGACCAGAACAGGAAGTTGCTGTAATAAACATATTATGTGATAGAGCTGGAGTCTCATAAGTATTGTGATATCTTTTTAGCTTTTTCAACAATTTTTCTAATATCTTCATCAGATAGATATTTTGAGTAGTTCTTCTTGAGCTCTTCTACTATAGTATCTATGTCTCTATTATTCATTATCATATCTATTGCATCCTGTAATGCTAGCTCTTTGTAATATGTATGTACTGTCCAGTGTACAGGTCCTGAAGGTGTGTTAACTATAGCATAGTTTCGTCTCTCTATTGTCCATGTGTGTCCACATCTCTTACATTTAAATGTTAGAGACTCAGTTCCTGATATAGCTATGTCCGTTGATCCACATTTAGGACATGACATGACGTATCACATATTAGTCTCAACTTTTTAACTATAGTCACATGTATGAGACAGATAGAGCTTGCATCATTGATATATTATAGAGATAGAGATAGACAGTATGTTGATAAGATAGTGAACCTATGTCGTGATGTTGGGATAGACGTAAGAATATGCGAGCTAGAGCCTAGACCTGACGTGGTCATAGTGCTAGGAGGAGATGGCTCCATACTGCAGTACGTGCATGATGATGCTCTAGCTAGGGAAGACTTGCTTAACATTCCGATACTACATATTGGTACTGGAAAAGTAAACTTTTTTGCAGACATAACTGTTGATGAACTTACTAGAGACGTCTTTGAAGATCTTAGGAACGGAAGATTTAGCATAGATGAGAGAGCTCTAATACATGTATACATGGGTAATGAGAAAATAATAACATTAAACGAAGTAGTGATGAGATACGTAAATCCAGGAAAGATAGTTGAGTTCTATGTTACAGAACCTAGTGGAGAGATAGTTCTTCAAGGGAGAATGGATGGTGTCATAGTTGCTACACCTACAGGATCTACAGCCTACCTCTTAGCACTTGGAGGTCCTGTAGTTGATTATCGAATACAGACTGTCAAGATAATAATTCCTGTTGCACCATTCTCACCAGCTCTAGTACCTATAGTACATCCTATGGATATCAGAATCAGTGTTGAGTCTAGGGGAGACTGTATGATTGTGTGTGATGGTATTCTATATGGTAGAGCTCAGAAGATAGTTGTAGATAGGGCTGATAGATCTATAAGATTTATACGTACTAGAAGCTACAGGTTCTATGATAGGTTAAGAAGGAGGTTGTTCACGCTTTAACATGCTCTACAGCGTAGACGTATATTCCATCTAGTACTCCAGGACCACCTTCTCTACCATGTGGACATGGTCTCTCATCTCCTCTCAGTGTTGTTGCTTCCTCAATGTTAGCGGCAAACTGGCTTACTAGGTCTCTATCTATTCCCTCGACTATTATGTCGTCCTTGGTGACTTGAACCTTGACTCCCTTAGGTATCTGTAGTATTATCTTATCTTTTCTACCTAGCAGGTTCTCTATTATGAGCTTGTCTCCCTGAACTTTTACCATGATTGGGAAGTGAGAGTAAACTATCTTGAGCTTGTATCTCCATCCTTTTGTAACTCCCTTGATCATGTTTCTTATTCTCGCAGCTATGGTTCCTACTAGTGCTCGTTCAAATTTTCTAGCAAAATAGGTCTCTAGTACTAGCTTGTTATCTTCCTTTCTAACAAGAACGGGAACGCTTCCAAAGTCCTTAACTATCTCGCCTAAGGGGCCCTTGACCTTGACCACTAGTCTACCGTTAGATTCTACCTGTACGTCCACTCCTTCAGGTATTTCAACCTCTTCTCTAACGTATGGAACCTTCATCTATACCTGTTAAGGAGCCTCGTAAAAAGGCTTATTAAATATTCGTCTCGTTAAAACATGTGCATAAGATACTTAAAGAGAGAGCACTAGGCTACCTTGCCGCTCTCTTCGTAGGACTAGGGTTCATACTCTTCTCTACTCCAATGCTAGTTACTGTGCTTCTCAAGATAGTTAAGCATCCAATAACTTATTTCGATATCACAACCCTAATATGTTTATCACTCTTCATAGCTCTAGGATCTCTAATATATGAGGTAGCAAACGAGTATAAGAACAAGGGAGAACCAGAACGTAGAAACGTGGTGGTATGCGTAGCAATATTTTCGGCGATAGTCATCATAGAGTACCTATTTAACATAGTTAAGATACCTGTAAATACTCCACTAGCACAGATTGCTACGTTATTTATGATAAACTCTTCAACAGCAACTCTCCTAATAATAGGAATGATTCTTCTACCAGTAGCTACTAACATGTTACTTAAAGATAAGAACTCGCTTGTAGGTACTATACTGCTCATAGTATCGTCATGTCTTGTATCGATGTCTGGAGGTCTTCTTGGAATCCTATTTATTGGAATACTTGTTATAGCTATAGGTAATCTCTTAAACATAATAGCAGGAGATTACGAGATAATGAATATAATATCTAGAGTCTTGAAGACAATTGGATATATAATATCTTCAATATTCATAATAATACTAGGATATAACATATCATCAAATTTCTCAGCTTTAGGGAACATATTTGCTCAAGCATCATCAGTTGGAGGCGTACTACTTATAATTGGTGGTATACTTCTATGTACATCGGTGATATATGTAGTGTCGATACTATTCACATAGATACATAGTGCTCACTACTATGTGAGACATAGGCTTATTGAGGACTAGTTTCAATATTATTAGGAATTACAATGAGAATAGGACGTAAATAGATAAAAATTATCTAGAGAAGATAAATGACCGTGTTTAGCAGAGTTGGTACTCAAAGAAGTCTAGTGAACTTGATAGGAGGTATAGGTGGCATAATGATAGCAGTTGGCTTATTCATAATTGGTGGCTTCCTATTCGAGACAGGTAGCACACTATTCAAGATAGCGAGCCTCATGGGCAACTTTTCTCAAGTTAGCGCTAGCCTAAACGTGTCGGCAGCTGCTGGAGCATGTATAGTACAGGGCTTATCTGCAGTTCTTATAGCTATTGCTATACTAGTCTTCTCATTCAAGTTCCTGCTTGGTCAAGAACCTCCAAATATTAAATATCTTGCAGCAAAGGTAGGAGCAGCATTTCTACTATTAATGATTTCTGGAATATTATACTGTTCATCTCCGCTAACATCGATTCTTCAATATGTTCTGAGTAATCCCTCGGTTCTAGAATATGTTAGTTCGTCCATGTCTGCTGCTGGTGGAACAGCGTTAATATCATGGATACACGGGTTCAAGTTTGGGGTCATGCTTGCCGCATCTGGTTTCGTGTTGACTGTAGCATGTGTACTAGCTGAGCTACAAAACTTCCATGCAAGTCTAACACTTGTCGTAGTTGGTGGATGTCTGATGGCTCTCGCCTTTCCGTTTCTAGGTGCTGCCCTGATAGTTGGAGGTATAGCTGGTCTACTTAGGATCTCTACGAGCGACGAGAAGTTGAAGAAGGTCTCTACTATACTGCTAGCAGCAGCCGTGATCTTAGGATCCATACACTTCATAGGAATTGGCACGAAGATGGCGGCATTATCAGCCGTGATGTCATTAATTACAAAACTTGTGTCGAACACTCCTGGCGTAATAAAAGGAGTTAATGCATTATTCTACGCCTCAGCAGTACTAACGATAGTTGGTGGAATATTTACATTAATGTCTTCCGCGTTTCTAGTAGCTCCAAGAACATATAGGTTCCCCTATAGAGAACCTGGTCTAGGAGTATCTTATCGCCCTCCATCAGCTCCATCTTACCCAGGAGCATACGTCCAGTACTCGCCTCAGCAGCAGATACAGCAAGCTCCACCGTATGGTAGCTCCATGCCATCTACTCCTCAGATGGCGCCTCCACAGTCTCCCGCTCCTAGTCAGCCAGCTCCAAGTGCTCAAGCACAGACTGGAGCATCTATCAGTAGGATATGTCCTCAGTGTGGTGCTATAGTACCTGTAGACTACCCATACTGTCCTAGATGTGGTTACAGGTTCTCATAGCTCCTCAACTTAAATAACCTCTTCCCATTCTTTCTCTAGATGTTTGACATAATTGTGAAAGTTCCTAAGGAGATGGAGAAGATAGCAGCATCATATATAGAGGATCTTCTTAGAGAACATGGAATAGATTGTAAGATCATAGTTAATACTGATAGATGGCTAGGCATAGTATTTATATCTAACCTAGGTGATAGAAAATTTGAAGCAGCAGAACTAATAAAGAAGAACATTCCAGAAGCATCTCACGTACTCGTAGTATATAAGATAGTTCCAGCTAGACTAGAAGATATCTGCAATGCTGTGAGAGAGGTAGCTCTACAAGTATTAAGGCCAGGTGAGACCTTTGCTATAAGAACTAACAGAAGAGGAAAACATGACTTCACGTCAGTTGATGTGAATGTTCTTGCAGGAAAAGCTGTTCAAGAAGCTACTGGCGCAGAAGTTGACTTAGAGTGTCCTAGCAAGGCAATATACGTGGAGATATTCGACGATATTGCAGCCATATGTGTAGTACCTGGAGAAGAGGAGTATAGAAAGCTTAGTCCAGGAAAGCCTCTTCCACTTCCTATTCTTAGAAAGATGGTGATAGTACAGATGCCATATACTGGACCACTAGAAGCATGTAGAAAGATGGGTGAGAGAATCGGTAGAGCAGTTCAGACATTTGAGATAGGAGAGCTCTATGTTGCACATTATAGGCCAGTAAATGCTAGAGAACTAGTAAGTTTCCTAGAAGGAGTATTGGAGGGCATAGAGTCTAGGTACAGCATACAGAAGAGATGTTATGGAAGACCAGTACATAAAGTACCTGTACAAGTATATGATCTATTTCAATATGTTAGAGAACATAGAGATGAGCCAATAATAGTCACAGATCCAAAAGGAGAATATATAATGCATGTTAAAGATAAGCTAGCAGAGATATTTCAGAAACATGATAAAGTACATATCTTAGTAGGAGCTAGAGAAGGAATACCAGTAGGAATATTCAGATTTGCCACACTAGTAATAGACTTGATACCTCAGATAACAATATCAACAGACTACGCAATAACATCGACAGTAATTGGTCTCATCTCTGCACTAGAAGAGACGGGAATACTTGAAAAATATGTGACACGTTACATGAAGAAGCGTGGTGCAAAAAATACCAGCTAGATCCATAGTAGCGACAGTAGTAATAGTTCTATCATTGATATTATTCTGCATAGACCTACTAGCAGTATCATATGTTCCCTACGAGAGAGTTGTCTACATAGTAACCATAGTTTATAAAGATTTTAAAATAGAAATATCATACTATACACTATCAGGAAAACTTATGAAATTCGCAATTGATTCAAGAATCTTAACATCGGTAACTCTTGCTCTTCTAACTAGTCTACTATCAATAGAGTTGAAGAAGAGGAGAAGAATACTTCTACTTTTTCCACTTCTAAGTATAGTACTCCTAGTTCCAAGCCTGATACTGCCTGTGTCAAATTTTGTACAACAGTTAGCTATTATCGTAATGATGTTTCTATACGAGTACTATCTTCTTAGAGAGAACAATAAGACACTTCTAGACACGGTCTATAGTATAGTTACACTGCTCACATTAGTAACATCGATAGCTGTAGGTGTAGAATATGTCTTAGCTCTTGCAGGATACCTATGGCTTGCAGCTGTACTAGCAACATTAAATGATCTCTCTGTAGCTACAGCATTCATCTTCCTTCTACTATCAATACCTAGAGTAATATATTCTAGAAAAGAAACATCTTATAGAGAGAAGTATGAACTTCCTAAGAAAGTACGTTGGACATTGATACTTTTTGGAATACTACTATCTATCATACTGTCAGTACTTCCATTTACTCCAGCATTAAATCCTAAGAACGTACCCATAAGTGTAGATACATACTACTACTACATGTGGCTTAAGATGATTCAAAAACATGGACTAGCCTACGCATATGTGGCAGATCTAGGATTAAGACCACTCTACCTGACTCTACTATACATACTTCATCTAGCTGGAATTCCAATATGGGCTATAGCTATGTATCATATAATTCCTCTTCTAGTTCTATTCACTATCACTATATACTTCTTTACAAAAACAATATATCATAACGATACTATAGCATCATTATCAGTACTTCTATGTCCTCTCTCGGTAAGCTTTATGACGTTTCTATATGGAGGCTTTCATGCTAACCTTTTCTCGCTAAGTCTGCTAATGATAAGCATAGTTCTCCTATTTAAGTCTAGTAGCATGAGATCTATAAGGTTCATACTATCTTGTATAATATCTGTACTCGTTCTTCTAATACATCCATGGGTCTGGGTTCAGATTATGACAGGACTTCTAGCATATGTCCTATATATAAGGTTTAGATTAAGAAATATCTATGAGAACAGGTTTAGAATAATGAGAAACTTCTTAATAATAAACATGTCATGTTGTTTAATAAGATTTTTATACCATGTTAAAGCTATTAGATCTGTAGCTATGCCTGTGATAGGTGTGATGGTTTCAAGACCTGTGGTCTCTATACCTTCTCAGATATGGTATCAATTTAACATACTTGTATGGGGATCAGCATCGATAGTTTTCTACTATCTTGGATGTATATCTGCACTACTATATCTTATAGGTAGAAGAGAACCTGTTAACTATCTTGATACTCTTCTACTAGTCTCTATATTTCCATTTTTTGCTCAGCCTCTTCGTATTATAATTAACACGTTTCCAAACATATTCTTAGCATTATTCTTATATAGTATATACGAGGTTCTTGATAGAAAGATCTCTAAGATTATTATAGGAATCATGATAAGCGTATTACTAATCTATGGCTTCTACTGGACTATAATGTCTGTTCCTCACTATAAGACGATACCTTGGAATATTCCTAAACGATGATCAGCGTCTACCTAGGAACACTCTGTAGGGTACTATGTGACGTGTAGTCTTTGGTGGAAATATTCTTCCTAACTTAGCATAGTATAGTATTACCTGTTTAAATAGTACTGGCGTATATATTACAGGTACTGAACCATCATACATGTCTTCAGGTATCTTCTCTAGTTCTTCAATATCTTTTACAGCATCATGTATTAGCCAGTACATCTCGTTTACATTATCATGATATATCTTTGTTACTGATCTTATAGTCTTTATTATAGTTTCAACATTTCCTGGACGTAGATGATGTACTATTCTTCTTATGATTCTTGTAGGTATCTCTGTACTATTTCTATAATATATGTCTATTGGCTCGTTTCTTCTCCTATATACGTAGAACCATCTTTTCACCTCTATCTCATCGTCTAAGTAGTCTACTAGTAGTGCAGGTATCTTAGGGATTTTTAATAGTTTATATGCTTCAACTCTATGATGACCATCAATTATCATATAGGTTCTAGAGTCGACTATTATGGGTTCTTTCAGCCCTTCGTTTCTTATACTTTCAGCAATCTCTAATACTCTACTCTTGATTGTTGCTTCATGTGGGACTAGTCTGCTTATTTTTACGTATTTGAGTTCTATTTTCATTCTCTTAATGCCATACGTATCTTACAGAAGGAGCATATTTCCCCTTTTGAAGGCATACCACATATCTTACATGTACTGTACCTATCTTCCTCCATTGGTAACATGTTGATTATCTTGTTACTAAGTTTCTCTACGAAATGTCTTATCGATCCTGGATGTTTATCCTCTAGTTCTCTTACAAACATTCTCACAGTATCTTGCATCGTGTCTCTCTTATGAGCTAGTGGACAGGTCTCACTTACGTATGGTAATCTCAGAGTCTCGACATATAGCTTAGTCTCTTTTTCATCTATGAAATATAGAGGTCTTATTCTTCTAGCCATCTTAGGTCCTTCCTCTGTTTTTGGTAGAAGTTTTCGAAGATACTCTACATTTCCCGTCAGTATGTTCGCTATCGCGTACTGAGCTATGTCTATCATGTTATGTCCTGTAGCTATTGCTTGACAGTTCTCTTCTATTGCTACTTTATTCATTATGTATCTCTTAGCTATTCCACATATGGAACATGGAGGTCTTCTAACCTTTCTCTCAAGGTCTGGTCTAAGAATATCTATTCCATAGCTTGAGAAACTTTCTACCCTGTAATCTATTTTAAACATCTTGAATAATGTTATAGCTACATCTACCTGTCTTCTAGAGAACTCGCCGATTCCTGTATCTATTACTAGTCCTAGCATTTCTATGTTAAGTTCTTTACATACTTGATGTAGTATGTGTAACATCGTTACACTATCTTTACCTCCTGATACAGCTATTAGAAGTTTCTTAACGTTTTTCAACATTTCAAACCTGTAGATAGTGTTCTCAACTTCTGTTCTCACATAATCGATAAAGTGCTTCTTACATAGACGTATCTTACGGCTCTTCAGAACATATATTGCATGATCATCACAGAATGAGCATCTTGTCTTCACAATTCTCTAATTATGTTCTCGTTCTTCCTGCTTTTAAAGTTAAGCTTTCTTCATTATTCCTACTTGAGGATTATTGAAGTATCGTTAAGTATAGTCTTCATCTATGGAAGATATTAATGTTTATATTTTAGATAATCGCTACACCTAGACTGTAGGATAATGTCTCTATGTCAACATGCTGATGAACAGGGTAAAAAGGTTTTCTGGGGACTCGAGGGTCTCTATGTCAATGAGACAGAGATATGTTATATAGATAATGACAGCGGCAAAATCTACTATAGAGGATATGATCTTGAAGAGCTAGTAAGGTATGCATCTTTTGAAGAAGTAGCATATCTGCTCCTCTATGGCAAGCTTCCAAACATTAGAGAACTAGAAGAGTTCTCAAGACAGCTTAGAGCTAGAAGATTCATAGATAGCACCGTCATAGACCTACTCAAGATGCTTCCCACAGATGCCTATCCCATAGACGTACTTAGACTAAGCATAGACTACTACTGTACACGTAGAAAATTCATAAACACAGGATCTATAAAAGACAACTATGAGCTTGCCATAGACCTAATAAGTAAACTACCTGTAGTACTAGCATACTTCTACCGCATAAGCAAGGGTCTAGACGTAGTCCTTCCAAGAGAAGAGTTTGATCATCCAGCAAACTTCTACTACATGATGATGGGCCGTGAACCTGATCCCGTAGAATACGAGGCTGTTAAGACCATATTCATAATATATGCTGACCATAGTCTAGCTAACTCAACATTTACAGCCATAACAGTAGCATCAACACTATCTGACCTAGGCTCAGCAATAATAGCAGCATTATCAAGTCTAAAAGGACCACTTCATGGCGGTGCAAATCGTGAGGTAGTTAACATGATACTAGAAATAGGTGATGAAGAAAACGTTGAGAAGTTTGTAAAAGAGAAGATAGAGAAGAAAGAGAGAATAATGGGATTTGGACATAGAGTATACAAATCATCATCACGCGGTGACCCGAGAGTACCAATACTTAAAGAAGTTGCAAGAAAGTTAGCAGAGAAGAAAGGTGGAAAATATCTCAAAATATTCAGAATAGCTGAAAAACTTGAAGACGAGGTCACTAGCAGACTAGGAAACAAGGGTGTAAGACCTAACGTAGACCTATATGCTGGCGTCCTACTTTACCTATTGGACATACCTCCAGACTATAATCCTGCAATATTTGCAATATCTAGAATAGTTGGATGGGTTGCACATGTATTAGAGTACTGGAAACATAATAGACTTATAAGACCCCTAGAACGCTACATAGGACCTCTAGGATTAAAATATGTCCCGATAAGTGAGAGAAGATAATTCAGAACCCGACTACTTCATCATAAATATCAGACTGGTCTAGGATACATCACTTTAATAGACGTTTTCTAGATAAGATTTTAACTCTTCTTCTTTCGACGTATAGCAGCAAATGCAACTACTATGACTACGATTACTACGATGATCACTACCGCTGGCACTATCCAGCTTAGGCCTGTGCTTACTTTCCTCGTCTCTACGTGATGTGTACTTATGGTAGGCGATGTTCTAGGTTTTGATAATTTTTCTTTAGGTAATATTATTGTAACATTCTTTACAGTATTATTACTTGTAGTGACCTTGATCGTTATATTATTAGATTGAATTATTTTAGATATGTTAGTCATGTTAATAGTATTTGAAGAAGATGGTGGTGGAGGAAGATTGACTGCTAGACACGTAGTCAAGAATAAGGAGAGAATTATGGAGATAGTGATTACGAGATAGGGTTTAATGTTCATGAAGAGGAAAGAAAAGAGAGGATTTATATATGTTGTGTCTACTTGATTATGCCTTTTTACTTAAGGAGCGGTGAGAAGTACTGTGCTATGTACTTCATCATGTTGTAGTGTATTGCGTGGAACGTCACTATGTTCCAGAATATCCAGTATCCCTTTCCTGGATACACGTACTCTCCCGCAGTTACCTTCTTCACTGTTGTCCATGTGTTACCGTTTGTTGATTCTGTGTAGTAGAGTGTTATGTTGAGTAGCTTTGTTGGTAGTATCTTGATTGGTACTAGTCCTATTGGTCCTACTAGTGCCCATCCTGGCAAGAATGGTGATGGAATGTATGCTAGCTCGAGTGTCTTGACTAGCAGTGTTCTGAGTGCTGTTGTTGATATTGCTGATACGTTTACTGGAACTATTAGTACTATCTCATGTGGATATGTTGAGTATACTACTAGTCCCATTCCAGGTCTTACTGGTGTTGAGGTTGGTGATATAGCGAC
>JAADCU010000043.1 GCA_013154355.1 Thermoproteota archaeon
ATGCCGAACCCGCCACCGCCTCCTGTAGGAGCCGAGCCAGGTTGGTTATTTCCGCTCTTACTTTCGAGTTGTTCATCTTCTTTATATTTCTCCGCTTCTTCTAGATCTAATAATGGTCCTAGAAATTCTTGTACTAGATAATCTTGAGAAATGCCTAACTCTTTCAATGAACTTATAGTACTTGTTATTGTAGAAATGAGCTGGCTTGTAACTTCGATCTGTAAATTCTTTGGTATCTGGAACTGTACTGTTATATCATGCAGATATGCCCAATCGGATGTATCCTTTATGACATGTTTATATAGCTTGTGTAATAGTTCATTAAACTGATCAGTAAAGATTGCTTGATAGTCTATAATGTCTCTAGTAAATAAAACATTCTGATATGATAATGTTGCTTTCTTTTCAACTTCATCAACACCCACGAATGCCGGAGGAATACCTAGACCTGATATTATACTATCTCTAAAGGTCTTTAGCTCTTCTGTTTTAGCACCAACATCGACTGATGGTGACTGAGTATCAAATTCAATATAACGCTTTCCGTCTTTCATTGGAGTATATAATACTTCAAATGATGATATACTTGACGGAATAGCATCTAATGTACCAAATGAGTCTATTGTAACTTTCCTCTGTCTTAGAGTTTGTTTTAGTTTTTGCACAACCTCACTAGCCCTCTTAGGCAATCCTACTTCAACAGCAACGATTCTCTTCTCCACTGAACTAGATATTCTCCAAGAGGCTAATGCAGTCTTAAGTGCTATTAATATCTTAGCATCTAATTCAACAGAGCTAAATATAGATTCACCATAAGGTTTGTACTTATCAGAATCAATCTTGAAATGTTGCATATATTCAGGTCTTACATATATGACCTTTATATTTGTGTCGAACTTTGCTGTTGATGTTAAACGTGCAACTATTTGAGCAAATTCACCTGTTAACTTATTAGTTAGGTCTTTAGATAGAGATAGTTTGTCTATAATTCTCTTTACAATGCCTTGAGCTATTCTATTAGCATTAGCTCTTGTACTTACTGGATGTAGTAATGTATCTAATATTTCTAATTGGTCTGGAACTATAAGATAGCCAAAACATGTAGATTCATAGGTTAGAGCAATAACTCTTTCAGGTGATAGGTATTCTATATATAGCTCATTAACTCGTTGCTGAATTTCTCTTAGGGATTGGTCAGATTGTGTATTCTGATCTTGAGATTGTGTTTGTGATCTTTGAAATTCGTCAATTAACTGAGCAGTTGATTTTGGTTGCTGGTTATTATCATTATCTTGTTCCATTAATGTAGTACCAGTAGGCTTATATTCTGCTATCTCTAGCATTATCCCGCCACCATCACCAGCAACCTTTGACTTGTCTAGTTTCTCTACAATTGCTCTAGCATCTCTAATCCAAACAAAATAGTCACCATACTTAAGAGTATTGCGAATAATATTCCTAACATTTTTGATGATACCAAACAGTCTAAAGATTTGTGTTGCGTTGTTTATAACAATATCGACTTTTTCATTTTCGATATCAGAGTCGACCTTAACTATCTTGAAATAGACTTTGGTAACATCATTAGGTGACAAGATATTTGCAGTAAGAACCTTTAAGGCTCTCTTAGCATATGGTATCATCCTATAGATTGAATCATACAGAATGTACCTTTGTATCCTATCAGACTCAGTATATGTTAAACTAGATGGTTCTATTTCTCTAACAATTTGCTCTAAACTTGTTGCGTCGCCCATCTCCCTGAATAGGTCAGCAAGAGATGCAGTACCAGTATGAATAGAAATAGTATCTAATCTCTCTTGTAGTTTTGATATATTAGAATCAAGACTTGCATCCTTGCCCCCTACTAGGGACTTTAACTTATCTAATAGACCCATTTACTATGTCTCCGATGGTCCTTTGATATTGTCATCAATTCGCTTTCGAAACTGCAATATCACATACATGTTAAGAGGGGATAATGTCCCGTATAATAACAAGAACACTATCCTTGACATAATTCCTATTTGATCATGTACTAATTTGACAAATTCTTGCTCGTACTTATGTAGCTCTGCCTTATCCACCCCTCGCCTACTCTCAATCCATACAACGATATGATTGGAGTAGATTATATTCCATGCCTCATCAATAGCAGTATGGAGAATTGGAAAATATAAGTTTATTGCAGTTGACGAAAGAACTCTTAACACAATAACGAAAAGGAGGGTGCATAGAAGCAACCCTCCTATTCCTGTCAATATCATTACTAAGATTGTACTTGTCATCTACACCTCATCAGGTACTATTGGCCTTTCACCCATTATATGAATAGCTTCAATTTCCTCAACCTTTAGCACTACAGTATCATCACCTACGTTTATAATTTGGAGATAGGGTTTGGATGATAATTCCATACAATGCTTTACAACATCTTCCTTCGTAGCATCTGTTGATAGTACAATCTTATTACCAGAACGCAAAAACACAACAACCTTAGTCATAGGACCCCCTATTTCTTACCTTTACCCTTTTTGCCCTTGCCTTGTTTCTTTTCTTTGTTTGATTTTTTCTCGTCAGATTCTGCCTCTTCTTTTTCTTTCTCTTCAGCTTCTGCTTCTTCTGCTTTAACTGATTCCGCTACAGCTTCTGATTCCGATTTAACTGCTTCAGCTACAGCTTCTGCAATGCTCTGTACAGGAACATCTGCAGCTTTCTTAGTTTTCTTCTTTGGATTTATAAACTTGACGTTAGTAATACCTAGTACTTTAGCAGTTGCTGTAAATGACTTTACTTCATCTTCATTTATCATTAACTCGACTGGAGTATAGAAGTTCATTCCTTTCCAGACGAAATGCTTTCCAATATCTTTAATTATAACTTTAATCATGATGCCTCCTTAAACGATTATATCATCAAGATCGATATCATCTACATCATCAAGCTCTTCTGTAAATATACCATCCTCAAAGAGATCAGATTCTGTAAACATATCAAGATCATCTACATCATCAAGAAGGTCAGCTTCAAGGAAATCATCCTCTAACATACTGAATGCTTCATTCACAGGAGCCGCACCTGGCCCTACACTGTCTTCATCGTCAGTGTCTACTGGGGATTGAGCCGGTGCTTGTTGAGAAGGGAGGATAAGATCTTCCTCCAAATCATCAGTTCCCATATCATCATCGTCAGTATCAGCACCTGCACCCATACTCATATCATCACCAG